>CAZDRW010000058.1:8151-11439 GCA_964507555.1 uncultured Desulfarculaceae bacterium | reverse complement strand
CACGAGCGTCGGCAGCGGGGGCGGCGGCCCCCTGGAACGGGAACGCTACCGGGACACTTTCATCCGATTAAAAAAGCATTTGCCACAGACATATCAGCCTTTGGCGGACATAGGGTGCGCCAAGGGCGGCTTTCTGTCCTATTTGACAGAGCAGGGCTTTTCCGGGCTTTGGGGCGTAGACCCTAATAGCTCTTGCCTGCAACAAGTTTCCGGCATTGGCGGGGTGCAGACCCGGCAAGGTTCAGCCCAGAAAACTCCTTTTGAGGCAAACCAGCTGCGCACTCTGCTGCTTATCCATGTTCTGGAGCACCTTTACGACCCCATGGCCGCCTTACAGGAGGCCAAGAGGGTATTGGCGCCCGACGGCCTGCTTTATCTGGAGACGCCCAATGCCGCCCTTTACCAGAGCTACCCAGTGTCGGATTATTACTGGCTAAGCCAGAGAGAGCACATCAACCATTTTGACCGGCAGCTATTGGTTGACCTGCTCCAGTTGGCAGGATTTGAGGTTTTGCAGGCAGGCGAAAACTTGATGTCTCTATCGGCGGAGCAACCCCATCCCTCCCTATATCTTGCCGCTTGCCCTACAGGAGCAGGCGGGGCTACGCCCAGGCGGCGTGATGGCATGCGCCAGATAATGGCAAACTACTTGGAAGCCCAGGCGGAAGGATTGCGGCCCAAACGCCGCCTATGCCGCCATTTGGCCGAGAGTGGCAGGCCGCTATATGTTTGGGGTATGGGGCTGGAGTTTTTTACGCTCTATACTCTTGGCGGGCTGAACCAGTGCCGCATCAACGGACTTTGGGACAAAAGTCCATTCAAGCAACAGTTTTGCGTCGATGGCAGGTCCATAAGCCCTCCGGATGGTCTGGGAAGGATCGAATCGGATGCAGTGGTGGTTATCAGTTCCGCCTTGCACAAGGATTCTATGCGGAATGAATTACGTGAGGTGGGATTTGAAGGAGAAGTCCAGGTCCTGGCCTGAATAAGAGGAAACAATGGAGGCAGGAAACCGACAATTGAATGAATATCTTCCCGAAATTTGCGGAAGCACGATTCCTGCGTTCGAAGGGAGCATCAGAAGGCGCAACAAGGGGTGAATTGCGATGGTTGCCGTACGCGTAATATTGGTCATCCAATGTCATGCTCCCTTAAAGCGTATTGTCAGGTTAAAGGTGAGGAATGAACCAGATGAAAAATAGCCCTAAAATTCTTTTATTGTTACCGCCTTCCTTTTTGTATCCAATGGGGCTTGCCTATGTTGCTGCGACTCTTGAGGGTGCAGGCTATGACTATGATATATATGGTTTCTTTTATGACAATAGGGCGTGGTACAAAAGGAATACATCTGGAATCGAAAACATCACCGGCACGGAAAACGGATTTGTCCGAAATGTTCCCGCTTTAATATCCATGGATTATCTGTTCGAACTTATAGCGAGGGAGAAGTATGATTTTATACTTGTTGGAGGGTTAGTTGGTTATTTCAGATGGCTTTACCAAATCCTGCCACAAATAAAAGGATATAATCCGACCTGTAAAATAATTATAGGCGGTGGAATCACCAAGGATTTGGCCGAGAGTATCATTTTTGAAAATCTGAATGTTGATTACATACTTAAAGGAGAAGCGGAAACAAACCTAGTTGAATTGCTGTCCTTACTTTCAGCACAAAAATCAAATTTAAGTGATATGGCAAAAGTACCAGGTTTGTGCTGGAAAGATTCCTCGTCCGCTATTAGGAAAAACTCGACAGTAAGACTTGATTTAGAAAGAAACAATATTCTGCCAGCCTGGGATTCCTTTAATGCGGAAGAGTATATTAAACTTTCCGACACTCTTTTCCATTTTAATAAAACATTTTTCCCGATACTTGCGGGCAGAGGCTGCCCTAATGTATGTGCTTTTTGTTCACCGTCCGTAGGCCGTTTTGTCCCATATCCCGTTGACAATGTTATCTCTGAAATGAAGTATTGGTCTGGAAAATATGATTTCGATTTCTTTTTTATCTATTCCGAAGTTGCTTTTAATGATGAAAAATATACTCGGGAGTTTTGTGAGAAATATCATGAAGAAATCGGCAAGCCGTGGGTAGGGCAATTGCGAACAGATGTGAAGTTCTCCGTTGATACTTACAGCGTCATGAAAGAGACTGGGTGTATGTTCATCGCCATGGGGTTTGAAAGCGCCAATGACCGCATTTTAAAGGTCATGAAAAAGCATACCACGTTTAGCGATCATGTGCGGAACATGGAGCAGGCAAGTGAGGCTGGGCTTAATGTTTTTGGAAACTTCATGTTTGGACATGAGACAGAAACGGCTGAAGAAATTTGCGAGACCTTTGATTTTATAAATAAGTATGACTTGATTCATGGCCCTTCTAATGGGCTGGCATCGATTATTACGTATCCAGGCACTGGTTATTATAGAAATGCTGAAAAAGAAGGACTTGTTGAAGACCCGTTCAAGTTTTTACTTTCTTACTCATTGAAAGCTGGAATATCAACGGTTGACATAAGAGACAGAGATGATTCTACCAGATTGAATATTTCAGCTCTTTCTAATGATGAATTTTATAACGTTATATGTACAGAGAACATCAAACATCGCCGCCTTTATTGGCAACGACATGCTGCGAAAGAAGTTGAGCGCAAATTTAACCTTGGGAGTAAAGCTGGTTTTGAATTTAGAGGAAAGTGCCCCACGTGTGGAAGTCCGCTGGAATTTGGTTTTGACAACTTCCAAAACCCTCTTAATATAACAACGCTTTGCACAAAATGTTATTATATTGTCATTCTTGATATCTATAGCCTCCCTGAAGTAAACCGTTATTTGGCGGAGCTGAAAAAATGCATCGCAAATAGTAAAAAAATTGTTGTATATGGCGATTACATAATGGATCTAATCTATTGTGGTGCGGTTTCCATTCCGTTGGATAAACTATTGGCCTGGGTAAATCCCAACAGACCTGAATGCTCGGATTATAAATATATTTATCATTTGCCTCAGCTATCCATAGCACGACTGAAAGAGCATGATTATGATTCTGTGATTGTCCTTGACTCGCGCGTGTCTTCAACAATGCCCAAAATGGAGCAAGATGGATTAAATCCGAAATGCCCCAAAATATACTTAACTCCAGATATTTTAAACGTAGAGATCGGCAGGCTAGTTTCTGACAAAAACATAGCAATTATAGGAAATGGCGAAATTGTTAATCAAGTGAAAACCCGCGTTAAAAGTGAATACAGCGTTAGGGATATTCGTCATTTCAATGATATTAACGAT
>CAZDRW010000058.1:0-8141 GCA_964507555.1 uncultured Desulfarculaceae bacterium | reverse complement strand
TCTACTCTGAAAACGATATATATGATTATGTTGTTTATGATAAAAGAGAAATCAGTGTTACTCGTAATGAATTTGCTCAAAATGCACCCTACAAAATACATCAAATATTGTATACAGACTTTTTGTTAGACGGTGGGTTTATCATTTAGGGTCTAGATAAATAGTATCCTGAGTGACGCGAACTAAGTGCTTTTGACCAAGCAGGTTGCCGGGAGTAAAAACCGGCAAGCCTGGGGCAATGTCATAGAAAGGCCTATGGCGAAATGCCTCTTATTGATTTGGCCTTGCGTCCAGCGTTCGTCTCACGGAGCCTTTTCTGCAAGGCAATCGACGGTTAGTCGGATAACTTGCGCCGGGGCGGGGATGGGATCAGGAATCGCTGAAATATTGTATTATTAAGGATCAGATAAATCATGGACCCCATTAGCCAGTTCAAGCAGGAAAGAAAAGAGCGGCTTGCCGACAATGGCCGGAATAAAAACCTGGCCATAGCGGCTAATGATTTTCTAAGGGAATCGTTGCGCTCTGGCTACAGCTACAACTTTACTTGGTTGGGCAGGCCTATCATCCAGTACCCCCAGGATATGGCGGCCATGCAAGAGATCATCTGGCGAGTAAAGCCGGACTTGATCATTGAAACTGGAATAGCTCACGGCGGCTCCTTGATTTTCTCTGCATCAATGCTGCAACTTCTGGGCGGCGAAGGCCTGGTGTTAGGCATTGATATCGACATTCGGGAGCACAACCGTAAAGAGATAGAAAGCCACCCCATGGCCGGGCGCATCCGTATGATAGAGGGATCGAGTCTCGATGAGATGATCGCAGCCCAGGCCCGGGAAATGGCTAGCAAGAGCCGGGCGGTGCTGGTGTTTCTGGACTCCAACCATACGCATGCGCATGTGAAAAGGGAGTTGGAGCTATATGCCCCGTTGGTAACTCTTGGCAGCTATCTGGTGGTATTCGATGGAGTCATAGAAGACCACCCCGATCAAACTAGCGTTGACCGGCCCTGGGGGCAGGGCAACAATCCCCTGACCGCAATTCGGGAATTTATGGCCGACAACCGGCAGTTTGAAATTGATCAGGAACTTCTGAACAAATTGATGATAACTGCGGCGCCTTTGGGCTACCTCAAGAGAGTGCGCCAGTAGCCCTGGAACAGAAAGGAGCTACGCACCGTGACTCGCCTTGACCAAGCCATGGATGATTTCGGCTTTGAACGCCAGCAGCAGTTCCGGCCCTATTTTGCCGGTAAAGAAATGGTGATCTTTGACATCGGGGCAAATGTCGGACAAAGCACCACAAAATACCGTAGCTACTTTCCAGAAGCGCGAGTTTACGCATTTGAGCCCCACCCTGATTCCTACCGGCAATTTATCCAGGCCCACGGCTACGATCCGCTGGTTTTTGCCTATCAAGCGGCATTGGGTCCGCAAAAGGGGAGCCAGGAGTTTTATGCCACTAAAGTCCCCGAAGCCTCGTCGGTTCTTCCGCCGGAACCATTTCTCATGGAGCGAAGCCCCAAGAGAAACTATGATTTTGAAAAATTTAGCGTACAGGTACTGACCCTGGATCAGGTGATGCAAGAGGCCTCGCTGGACCGAATAGACCTCCTGAAAATAGATATCCAAGGCTACGAAGTGGAAGCGTTTCGTGGCGCTAAAAAGAGCCTGCGGGAGTCAAAGATAAGCATCATCTATATAGAAGTGCTTTTTGCGGAAAATTACGTAGGTCAGTGCAATTTTTTGGATGTGCAAACATTTCTGGACCAATACAAATATACACTCTGGGATATCTTCCCATTTGTATGGACCTCCCAGGGCAGGTTATGGACAGCAAACGCCATCTTTGTCAGCCAGGATGTCTTGAGTAATTTTCACCCCCAATAGACCGCCGGGAAATCTCCTGACCGGAGCGATAAATGACTGATCGGACCCAAAAAGGCGATGAGCTCTTCACGTTCGGGCGCATGATTCAACCCGACGACGTCAGGCCGGCTAGAGGTCTCACAGGGCCTGCGGTCGAATCCGGGTCTGACCAGGATTCTGATTCCCTGCCCGGTTCCGGAGCCAAGGCGGCATTTTTGGAGATAGGCATCACTCCCCCCTTCTCCGCTGAAACGCCCATACCCTTGCAAGGCATGGAGGCTGCTCAGCGCCGGGCGGACAAAGCCCTAACCCCTTTGCAGATGCAACTGCTTCTCCTGGAGGATCAAGAGAATCACCGTTTACTGATCATCAGCGCCGACATTTTCGGTTTCGGCTGGGAACTGACGGCCCTGATCCGGCAAGCCGCCGCCGCCTGGGGACTTTTGCCTGAACAGGTAGTTCTGAATGCCTCGCACACCCATTATGGTCCCGGCACGGTTTCCAATGTGAACCCTGGCGTCGGTGTTTTGCATCAGGAATATGTTTCCGCACTGGGCCAAGCGGTTAACAACGCCCTGCCAATGCTGGAGCAAAACCTGCGAGCCTGCACCATGTCTTGGGGTTCGGCCCAAGTCCAGGTAGGTGTCAACCGCCGCCTGAAAAAAGACGGTCAATGGCTTATGGCTCCCAATCCCGAGGGGGCATACCGCACCCATACACCCATTGTGCGGTTGGACTTCAGGCACAATAAGAAGTCTGTTCTGCTGATCAGCCACGGCTGTCACCCCACCGGACTGGGCGGCGCACCGGTCGTCTCGGCGGACTATCCCTTTTATATGCGCCAAGCCTTGATAAAGAATAAACAGATCAAGGGGGCGATGTTTCTGCAAGGGGCTTTGGGCTCGGCCAAACAGAGTGCGCTGGGCCCAGGCGGGCAGGTTGTGTTCGCCAATCATCCTTCCCACAACCAGGCCAATGGCCAGGTCCTGGCCCAGGCAGTGCTTGAGGCCATGCAAAAGGGTATGCAGCCTTTTGAGCCCAGATTCACCACCCATATGGAAGAGGTGTCTTTGCCATATGGGCAGGCTCCCTCCTCGGCTCAATTGAGGGCCCTGCAAGCAGATGCCAAGCAGCCGCCCCTGGTCCGGAATTGGGCCGGAGCACTGATGTCCCATTGCCCCGGGGGGAGCTTTCCCCTGGCTATGAAGCTTCCAATGCAGTTCATCTCCCTGGGCGGACCGGTGACCATGGCGGCACTGCCGGTTGAGCCCTTGCCTGGCTTGGCCGAGGCTGCCGCCGGCGCGTCCCCCCAAGCCGAGGCCTTCTTTTTTCTGGGATGCAGCAATGGGCTTCAGGTCTATCTGCCGGATGAAGAAGTATTGAGCCAGGGCGGATATGAGAGCCAAATGTCCCATCTGGTTTATTTGCTTCCCGCGCCCTTTAAACCCGAAGCGGGAGCCTTGGCCGCTCAGGCCCTGGAAAGAGGGCTGAAAGCCTTGCAAGACAAGGCCAGGCCGCGGCTGGCAGTGGCCCGTTTTCCGCGAGGCAAGAAAGGTTTTTGGGTCATGTCCAGCGGGCGTTGCGGCACCATGAGCCTGGCCGGACTTTTGGATGCCTCTGAAAACGCCAAATGCTGGCACCACCCTCTGCCCTATTTGGTCAACGAGACATTGCAGGCCTATAGGGGTGAAATCAACCTGTCCAGGACCTTCTGGCGGGCTCGGGCTTCCTATATGGTCCAGGCCTGGGAACAGGGGCTGATCTACGGTGAGACCGACCTGAACATGACGCCTTTTTGCCAGACCATCGCCGAGGAACTTCCCGAAGCCAAGTTTTTGATTCTGATGCGTGATCCCAGGCACTTCATACGTTCAGGCATGAGGCGCCAGTATTACCAAAACCACCCTTGGGATTCGGGCCGGCTGCGTCCCAAGAAAGGCTCGCCTGAACATGCGGTTTGGGCCCGCATGGAACAGTTTGAAAAAGTAACCTGGCTCTGGGCTGAGACCTATCGCCGCATCCTGGCCATACGCGAGAATATTGGCCCGGCAAGGACCATGGTGATCCGTTTTGAGGATCTGGTGTCTGACTTGGACCAAACCAAGGCCATCTATGACTTCCTGGGGCTCAGCGGGTTTGATAAGGCTAAGCTGCAAACGGTGCTGGACAAAAAGCTTAACGCACAGCAGTTGGGCATTTTCCCGGCGGTGGCGGAATGGGACGAAAAGCTTAACGCCACAGTAAGAAAGCACTGTGCTGAATTGGCCCAAGAATTCGGCTATGACCTCAGCAGACAGCCTCAAGGGAAACCTGCTTCAAAGGCCCCCAAAGCTCCAGTTCCGGCTCCGGTTAGGTCCTATTCCACAACCCGCGGCCCCAAAGTGACCGTGGGTTTACCGCTATACAATAGCGGCCATCGCTTAGGAACAGCCATAGAATCCATACTGGCCCAAGATTTCGAAGATTTCGAGTTGGTGATCTCCGATAATTGCTCTGATGACGGCAGTTTCGAGCTTTGTGAAAAGTATGCCGCCCGGGACAAGCGGATCAAGCTGCATCGTTTCAAGGAAAACCTGGGGCGAAGAGTCAATTTCGCCAGGGTATTGGGTTTGGCCGCGGGCGATTATTTTGTTTGGGTTCAGGACGACAATAAGCACAAGCCGGCCTTCTTGAGCGCCTGTCTGGAGCAGTTCGAACTGGAACCGGAACAAACAGTATTAGTGTATCCCCAGGTAGAGCTATACCGCGATGATCATATGTTGGGTTTGTGCAAAGACACCTTTACGACCACGCACCCTGATCCAGCCGAGCGCTACCGGCAGGTCATTTGGAAATTGGGGCTTTGTAATGCCATCCTGGGTTTGGTAAAAATCGAAGCGATACTGCAACTGGACCCGGCAATCCAGACCATGTTGAGGGCCGCGGACCACCTCATGTTGGCCGAACTGGCCATAATGGGGAAAATTGTGCAAATCGATAAACCGCTGATGCTGCGGAACCTCACCCGTAATCCGGAACACGATTTGGAGCAAAACACCACTTGGTTAATCGAAACCAATACTCCCAAAAGGCTCAATGATGGTATTTCGATGCCGCTGCTCTCAACCGTTATAGAGCACCTGAATTTGGTCAACCGCGCCCCCCAGTTCGATTCCAGACAAAAGAGCGCTCTGATGCAGGAAACACTGGTTTGCTTTAAGCAGCGTTTTGGCGGACAGATCGCAGAAGAGGTGAACCGGGCCCTAAAATCTCTCGAGCAAGGAAAAGTCTACAAGGTTTGGGGCCAAAACGATGAGGACCCTGCACAGGTAAATCAAAATCCCTGTCTACGCTCTTTTCACGCCATGCACCTTGTCCAGAGGCTGGCTCAGGCTCAAGTCATGTTTCCCGAGAGTCAGGCTATAGCTATGGCCCTGGAAGCTTGCCGCCGCAACCTTGATTTCAAAGCTTTGTTGCCGCAATCGTGATTTGAGCCAAGCCTAGACCGGCTGTTTGCAGGACGGTAGATGAAGCCATTATGGCCCATCTTACGGCATGCCTAGGCGGCACGGCTACCGGTCCACCCGAGGTAGGGCGAATGCGACCTGCTTGCCGGTGAACTTCGATCTTTTCTCGGCAGAATTTTAAAAAAGGGGAAAGGACTTTAGGCGATGGCCTGAGGCGAAAATTTTTCCGGTTTGCGGGCTTTGCTCATCGGGATAATAAAGCATATAACTATTTGATAAATTAGGCATTATAATGTTTAGGCCAAATATGGCACACAAATTGAAAGGTATTTAATATAAGGGCCATATTAATTGTTGGGGATTATTTTTCAAGGAGATCCCGTGAAAAAAAAGGTGGGCAAATTGGCTAAGAAGGAGGCTGCTGGCGCAGTAGTCGTTAATGCAAAAAAAAACCATATAGACACGGCTGAAATTGATAATGAGTCTCTCATCTCTGAGTTATGTGAAGCTGGTAAAGACCAGGAAGCCATAAAGTTATTAAAAGATAAAGCCCACCATCAACATCGTTACCTGCTGGAAAAATGGGGCCGCCACTTTATGAAAGAAGGAGATTTCCAGACCGCGGTAAGTCTTTTCGAAATAGTGGCTAATTTATTTCCTGAGGATGACAAAACCTTCAATGCATTAGCCGTAGCATGGTCAATGGCTGGTGATCAAGAGCATGCTTTGTCGGCCATGAAACGCTGTGTGGAATTGGATCCAAAATCTAATATCCATCATTTCAATTTAGCTAAGCTTTGCATGCTTCGCGAGGAATGGGAGGATGCCAAAACGGAATTGGAATTTTGTTTAAACCGGGCTTCGGGCCAACAGCTTTTCCAAATCAAAGAATATGTGGATTTCTGCCAGCAAAAAATCGACTTTCCGGTTGTAGATTTGCGAAGCGCCTTTTAGCCACTTGGCGGAGGCAGTTTGGGTTTTTGAAGCCGAGGATGCCTGGGGGGAGCGTTCTACTGGCAAATGCTTTCACATACCAGCATTTCCCAAAAAGTAATTATTAACTTGGCTCGTAAGCTAGCGCTAGTCCTCTGATGCGCAAAAAGCGCAAAGAGGAAAGGGTTTCACGTAAGTTTATTTTTTGTTGATAGCAGGGCACGTAGGAGTGTCTACCCTGCTAGCAATGAAATGCTGGCCGGCGTGAATAATGAATTCGTCTTAAACCCCATGCCCGCCATTTGGGTCTGAGGCGCTGTGGTGCAGTATCGGATATGAAACCACGGCGGTCTTTCAGCCTAACGCTACCCAGAATAATTATGCGCACATGTTAAAGCATCCTGTCCTGCCTAGGCGCTTGGCTAGCAAATAATTACCGGCACCCCAAACCCAAGGCAATCTAGGAAGCAAGAAATTTTTGCGCCGATTCCGCCACTCTTTCGGCGGTGTGTCCATCCCACATCTCTATGGGGTTCGCAGCGGATATCTCTTCCCCAAGGGCTTTCTCCGCCATGGAAGCCAAATCCTTTGATCGGCACAAGCGGTTAGTGCCCTGGCTTACGGTTATAGGCCTTTCGGTGTTGGGCCTTAGGGTAAGGCAGGGGATGCCCAGATAGGTGGTTTCCTCCTGGATGCCTCCCGAGTCGGTGATGGCCAGGCGGGAGTGCCAAAGAAGGCTCATGAAGGGAATGTAGCTCAAGGGCTCCAGTAAGCGCAGGCCCGTAGCTTCAGACAGCTTATCCCAGAGCCCGAAGTTTGAGAGCTGCTTCCGGGTTCTGGGATGCACGGGGAAAGCCAAGGGCAGGCGCTGGGCCGCTTGAATCAGCTGATCGCAAATCAGTTGCAAGGTTGGCTTATGGTCCACGTTGGCGGGCCGGTGAAGGGTGACGATGCCGTAGCCCTTGGGATCAAGGCCCAGATCGGCCGGCAGGTTGGTTGCCTCGATTTGGGGCCGCATCATTTCCAAAGAGTCGATCATGATGTTGCCCACCCGCACTACCCGGCCCCTAACGCCTTCCCGCGCCAGGTTTTCATCAGCGTCCACAGATGGCGTCCACAGCAAATCAGCCAAGGCGTCGGTGATTACCCGGTTGATCTCTTCGGGCATGCTGCGGTCAAAGGAGCGCAGGCCCGCTTCCAGATGAGCCACCTTTACGCCAAGCTTAACCGCGGCGAGGGTGGCTGCGGCGGTGGCATTGACATCACCCACCACCACCACCAAGTCGGGCCGTTTTTCGGTTAGCAGGCTTTCATAGGCTATTAGGGTGCGGCCGGTCTGCTCGGCGTGGCTGCCGCTGCCTATGCCCAGGTGCACGTGGGGCTTGGGTAAACCCAGATCCCTGAAAAACTGATCCGACATGTTGGCGTCGTAATGCTGATCGGTGTGGATTATTTCCGGTTTGCACCAATCTTGCTGGGCTAGGGCCTTCCAGAGAGGCGCCACCTTCATGAAATTGGGCCGGGCCGCGGCCACCAGCTGCACGTATTTTTGCTTTTGACTGCGCATGACTGATTATAGGGTTCCGCAAGCGGCAGGGGGTGAAATAAAAGAATGGGGCCTCGTCATTGCCTATGCCAAATCAATTTTAATTGGCAGGCAGGGTTTTCTAGTCCTCGGGAGGCGGAACTATTTGGCCGTCTTCGCTCCTCTGGTAACCCAACTTTTGCAAGACGGCATCCAATAGCTGCCGGGCTTCCTTGAATTCGGGATTAATTTGCAAGGCGCTGGACAAGGTTTCCGCGGCGGGTTGGAATTCCTCTAGCTCCCAATGAACCCGCGCGATGTTGTAAAGCAGATTCTCATCTTCTGGATGGAAGGTAAGCGCCTTGCGGT
>CAZDRW010000057.1:7894-11492 GCA_964507555.1 uncultured Desulfarculaceae bacterium | reverse complement strand
GGACCTGCTGGCCGTGGATCAGTGTCCTGCTCCGGATGACGCTTATGCTGAATTGGCCTACCGCCTTGGCTTGGAGGTGCAATCTGACGGATCGTTGCAGCCTGCGGCCGTCAATGCCCTGCCCACCTCCTCCAACCGCGGCGGCGTTTTCCTGGTGGGCCCCGCCCAAGGCAGCCGTGACCTAAACACCACCTTGGATCAAGTGCAGGAAGCCCTGTGGCAGGTGCGGCGGCTTTTGGACCGGGGGCAAACCCCGGTGCAGGGCGGCATCGTCAAGGTCGACCGCAAGGCCTGCGCGCTGTGCCTAACCTGCCTTCGCGTGTGCCCGCAAGGAGCCATGGGCCGGTTGGAGCGGCGCCCCGTGGCCAACCCCCTGGTATGCACCGCCTGTGGAACCTGCGCGGCCGAATGCCCCATGAATGCCATCCAACTTCTCAACCAAGATGATCAGCGCTGGCAAGTAGCCATAAAGGCCGGCCTCAGCACGCCCTCGGCCTTGGTCCAGGGCGGCATCAAACAGGAGCTTTTGGTCTTGGCTTGCGCCAATTCGGCCGGCTTGGCCCTGCGCGAAATCAGGGCCCATGGCGCGGCCTGGCCCGAAGAGGCGCGCTTGATCCAGGTGCCTTGCGCGGGCAAGATCGATCCCGAGCAAGTGCTCCTAGCCTTGCGCGAAGGCTTTGACGCGGTGCTGGTGCTGGCTTGTTTTGAGCATGCCTGCTACTCCTTGAGCGGCAACACCTGGGCCAGCCTTAGATTGGATCACTTGCGCGCGGTGTTGGACGAAGCCGGCTTCCCCCCTGAGCGCTTGATGTCGGCCAGCGTGGCGCCCAACATGGGCAACCAGGCTATGGAGCTGGTTAATAGATCTTTAGAGGTAAGCCGGGAGATGGGGCCCAGTCCGCTCAAGATCGAGGCCCGGGTACGGGATTTCTTGTCGCCCTACACCATGCAAATGGACCGTTCCTACACTATTTTGTAACGGGTTATATCGCCGGCATTTTCGCCACGTAAACTATGGTTAGGCTTTACAAGCCTAACCATAGTTTAAGCTCTGCAAACCCGCCCTGCGGCCCTTGAGGCCACCGCCAACTTCGGGAACAGGCTAAGATATCTTTCTCAAACTCGCTGATAATACCATCGATTTGAGATGGTCTGACATTAGGCATGATCTTTATAATCGCCTTTGGGGGCGCGTTTGTGGACGTGTAGTTGGGTTGCTGGCCTGCGCTCGGTCAGTGGACCTCGGCCAGGCAAGAGGTCGCTCCAATCATCTTGGTATTATTAGGGCCTGGGACCATCCCTGACACGGTTATTCCGCGCCGGGATAATCCGGAGGCGTCGCCAGGGCGATGCTCTGGAAAAAATCACAGCCCTTGTCGTTGTAACCCTGTTCCACCGTCAGGTTCTCCCGGATGAGCAAGATGTTCTCCTGGGCGCCATAGGCGGGCCAGTAATACTGCCCATACACATTGGGGTTGCCGGTGTCTGCAAAGGAGATCCAGTATGTCATCAACGTGTTGGACAGTGCTTGATCATGAGTGCCGTAACCTCGGTCAGGGCTGACCTGGCCAAACAGATAGGGTATTTCCACATCGTGGTGGGCTCCCCACATCAGTCCCCGCTCGGTGTTGGGCGCGTAGCCGAAAACATAGCGATAAGTGTCCAGGCCCTGGGCCTGGCAGGCGCGGGCGGTGAACCGGGCGGGCTCGGTGAAGCCCGCGGTGGTGCCCACGAAATCGAACATGGCCCAGGCGTCTTCCGGGCTGGCTGCGGGATAGGCCTGCTCCACAAAGGCCGCCAGGGCTCCGAAGGTGGCTTGCAGATAGGCTTGATATGCCGCCGCGCTGGTGGGGGGATCGTCCCAGCCCATGGCGTCGTCTCTGGTGGTGCCCACCATGACCGGAACCTGGTTGGCGGTCCCGGCAAGCTTACGGAAATCATCCGGCAGGTATTGGCCGTCCACCACCGGCCCGAAGAAAAGATTAAGCTCGGCGGCCGCGCGCGTGATCATTTCAGACGGCATGGCCCGCAGCTCATCCAGGCTGGAAGCGCCCAAATATTCGGCCAGGTATTGGCCCATGGCCGCGGCCTCTTGCCAGGAGCCCGTGAATCCATGCAAGGCGAACCGGTTGCCCGGCCCGCTGCCGCTTTGGATTATGGCCCGGTCAAAAAGCCCTTTGCCCAATGGCGAATAAAGATTCATCCATACGCTGGAGCCCCCGGCGGACTGCCCGAACATGGTCACCTTGCTCGGCGAGCCGCCAAACGCGCCGATGTTTTCCTTTACCCATTTCAGCGCGGCCAGTTGGTCCAATTGGCCGTAGTTGCCCGAATGCGCTTGTTCAAGAGCCATGTCCGGGTGCACCAGATAGCCCAAGGGACCCAGGCGGTAGTTGATGGTCACCACCACCGCGCCCTTTTGGGCCAAGGCGGTGCCATCGTAGGCCGGCATTGAGCCGGCTCCGAACTGGAACGCCCCTCCGGAAATCCAAACCAGCACCGGCAAATCAGCCGTATTTCCTGCCGGAGCCCAGACGTTCAAATACAAACAGTCCTCGGATTGGTTTTCCAGCCCGGGGACATGTTGGGAGATCCCTGGATATTGCAATGGGACGGGTCCGAATTCATCCGCGATCAGCGCCCCTTTCCACGGGGCTTTTTCTTGGGGCGGACGCCAGCGCAATTCGCCCACCGGGGGCTCGGCAAAGGGAATGCCCAGGAAGCGATTGACCTTACCTTGGCTGACCCCTTGCACCCTTCCGCCGGTAGTCTGCACCTGCGGAGCCGCTTGAACCGGGGCGGCCAGGAAGCATGTAAACAGGGTGGTCAGAATAATAACTGTGGCTGATTTTAATGTGAGCATCTGTTTCTCCTCAATAACTTTGGAGCGGTTCACACGGCTTCGACCGCCGTCTCTTGAGGGTTGCTGGCCGCCCGGGCAGGCCATTAAAAAAAGTATCCGATAGTCACGACACCGGAGATTCCTTCGCTTCTGTTGATGGCTGAGAATTCCTTATTGCCGCGCAGTTTGAATATCCAGCCTGTGTCTGGCAGGTGGTAGCTAAGTTCTCCGCCCAAGGCGTGTACGCTGTAGCGCGAGGAATCCACGGAGGCGGCTGTGCCTGATTCGGATTCTATTTGGATGTTGGAATAGCCGGTTAGGCCGACATTTAGTCCGGGGACAACTTCTTTACCTAATCCGTATTCGAAAACCACGTTGGACCCGGGGCGCAGATCGTGTCCCTCTTGCTCTGTATGCATTTCGATTCTGCCCATGATGGACGCGTTCCAGGATGCGTCTGCCCCGAAGAGGTAGGTGAGTCCGCCCACCGCTTGATGGGTCCAATATCCCAATCCCACGTTATCTTCACCATTCAACTCAAATCTGCCTGTGGGGGCAAAAAAACCATAGCGAAGGGTAATGAAGAGGCTTTCTTTTTGCCAGGTAAGCCATAGGGGAATGAAGAGCACATCGCCCATGCCCCACACCGAGTCTTCTTCAAGTGTGTCAATATACAAGCCAGTGTTTTGGATGGGAATGACTGACGCTACGCTGTAAGTTGCTCCGAGTATTTTATTTTTAAAAGTGTAGATAGGC
>CAZDRW010000057.1:0-7884 GCA_964507555.1 uncultured Desulfarculaceae bacterium | reverse complement strand
ATGTGGCCTATTTCCGTGGTATTGCCGTTTTTGTCTTTAATGTTATCAGTGGTATAAAGGAAAATATTGTTTATATACGTAAATCCGTGCGGCATTGGTAATGCGGCTTCAAGGCCATTGGCTCCGGCAAAGTAGTGTCCGGTTTGTGGCTGAGCCAGGACGGCGGAGGAAACCAGTAGGGAAGCCGGCAGCAGCAGGGCAAAGAGCAGCCACTTAAAAATGCTGGCGTTGTGTTGCTGAAAAGTCTTCGGATACCATTTCATGGTAACCCTTTATTTCTATGCAGCGGATTCAAACTAATCCGGGCGCGCAGCGGCAAGGGGTTTGGACACCTTGCCGCTGCTGTGCCTGGTGTAAAGATCCGCCCGCATCATGCCTTTAACATACCTCGGCTCCAGAACCGGCTTGCCAATGGGCCGGAGCCCATCCTCTACCAATCAGCCTTTATTCCATTTTTTCCCGTGAAAGTAGCCGTCAGATGCCGATTGTCGAACCCTTTGATAAAAAGAAACTGCCAGTGACAGTCAACGCGTACATCCATTTCGCCTTGCGGATTGGGAAAAGCGACCGACCCAACATTGGCGAGATTCTTGTCGATCGTCACTTTGGCGTCTACACTCCAGGGGAAAGTGGCGTTAACTGTGTCCACCACGACCTTGATTCTCGGCAGAAAATGTCCTGGAATTGTGTTGTGCCTTCCGTCATAGAGGCTCTCTGCGTGCAATTCAACATCAAAGCAGGTAACGCCCGCAAAGTTTTTCACCCACCACTTCCACTTACCGGTCGTGTTTCTCTTGGCGTTTCCATAGTTCATGGGATTGGTATCATCTTTGTGCAGGATTCTGGTGGATGCGTCGGATACAGTTACTGCGTTGGTGCTTTTGATGATGTCGTACACAACGCCGATGATTGAAAAAATTCCTGCAACCACGGCTATTGGCGACCGGGTGCCGTATCCGGCGCTGATGGACTGGCTGGCGCCCAGCCATTCCGAGAACGATGTTGCTCCGGACGAGAGATAACCCGCATACCATTCATCAAAATTTAGCTCATATTCATCCATCCTCTTCAGGTAAGCGCTTTCCTCGCCATACACCCGTCCCATGGTATCGACAAATTCCGCCATGCTCGTATCGGTGGACCGAAGGAAATTAAAAAGATCCCCAACGCCCTGCTCGGCCGCCGCCTTGTTTATGCCGTCTAAAAGACCTATGAACAGAACGGTATCTGTTCCCAAACTGTCTGCATGATCAATAAATTCTCTTAAGGATGATTTGTATTTGCCAACATAATCAGCCAGCTGTTTTGCCGTGATGCCCCTTTGGGACAGGAAGGCCTTGACCTCATCGATTGTGATTTGGTCACTGGGCAACAGAAACGGCACCGCCTCCGTATCCCCGGCTGTCATAAGATTCGCCACCCGGTATTCCCATTTGGACACGGACTGACCGTCATGGGTTATCTCGGAGGAATAGACATTGTCGCTATCCTCTTCGGCAAGGGTGACCCAGGCCGATTTCGCCCAGCAGGTTGTTTGGATAAGCGTTAAACTCAGCAAAATTACTGTAGACAAGATCAACCATTTTTTCATTTTTACGCTCCAAATTATGCTGCGCCCGATGCGCATTTTTTTCTGTTGAGCCACCGAAGCGCTCCCGGTGCGCATCAAAAGTCCCGCGGGGTTGGTTTCAGCGGTTAGGCCCCTTAGGGGAGAAGTATGGTGAAGCCAAACTTCAAGAACCAATCCGCCGTGCCCTCTGGCTTTATTACGTTCCAATAAGGTCCCAGGTTGATGTCCAAGCCATAGCCGCCCCCCATATCAAAGGTTTTGCCGGCCACAAACCCCAGGGGGACCGTGAAGGTGTCACTAGATTTTTCGGCCTTCCAATCGGCGGAAATGGTGGCCTCGTAGGCAACATATGCCCCGGGTATGGATGTCAGGTTGTAAAAAAGCATGGGCTGAAAGGTGGTGCTGTTGAAGCCGCCGTCAAAAGACCAGAGGTGGCCCAGGATACCGGCAAACGAGAGTTGTTCGGTAAAGTTGCCCACCAAAATGGCCGACGGGCCACCGCCCCAGCCGGTTCCGGCCACGGCGTCGTCTGTGTGGGTATCCAGGGAGATCTGTCCCCCCAGGCCCCATTTCCAGGCGCTGGTCACCTTGGGGGCCAAGAAAACCTGGGTAATGATATCTGAAATCCCCCAAGTAATGTCATCACCGGCGGGCAAGGCGGATGCACTGTTCCAGGGAGCCGCGCCGATCACGGGGATAACCGCCCTGGGAATCAAGGTGAAGCCCTGCTCGGGGAAATTGATGGAAAAAATGGGCTCTATATCAAACTGATAATTTATTTTGTCTTGGCCGTTTTTGAACTTGAAGCGGTTCTCGGTCATGATGGCCGATATACCGGCAAGCGGATCCTGCAGCTGGCGGGCCATCTCTGCGGCCCGGTCGCCTTGGTCCGATGCCAGGGCAGGCAACGAGACCGCACCGAGGATAATCAAGATACCTGTCCAAATGCCGATGATGCCGATTCTTGCTCGCACGGTTTTGCAGTCTCCTCCCTAAACTCAATGAGCAGCGCAGGCCATAGCTTTTTCGGATATTACATTTCACCTGATATGGACTAAAGCAAAGAGGCCTAGGTCCGGCTCCGCGTCTGCCCGGGAACCGGACCCTTAGCAGTCTATTTGAGCACGCTTTCGCGGATCAGGGGATGATACGAGCAACGGAAGGCCCCGCCCCAGGTGGCCACCGCGTCATAAGGCACCTCAATCACCTTGTGGCCGCGCTTGCGCAGTTCCTTGATAACCCGCTGGTGCTGCGCGTCAATGATGCACGTGGTCTCGTCCAGCACCAGGGCGTTGGCGGCCAGCTTCTTGGCCTCTTCCAAGGTCACTTCCACGTAGTCCCAATCCCTGATGGCCTTGGGCAGCGGCCCCTTGAAGCCTTTGCGGTAGATGATGCCCAAGCCGGGCCTAAGCAGAGCCAAAACGCAGTCCAAATGCTCCCAGGCCGGGTCCAGGGGTACGCCGATCACCTTGTACTTGGGGCCCAGCTGCTTTTGCAGCCAGTCCCTACCCGCTTTGCTGCTGGCCCGGCCGGAATCGCCCACGTAAATCTCGTAGCCGTTCAGCTGGACGTCGCCGCCTTCGATGTAAATGCCATCTTCGGGGAACCCGGGATCGGGCATGGGCATGGCCACCAGGTTGGCGCCGCGCTTTTCAACCATCTCGCGCAATATGGGCCGCAGGCCGAAACGCTCCTTGGCCCGCATGGGCACCTTGAGCGCGGTTTCAAAGATTTGGTTTCCGATCACCAGCATGGGATCCCGGGCGTAGAGCTGCATGCGGCCCTTTTGCACGTAGTCCAAATATTTGCTCTGCAAAGGATTCAGAAGGGTGGGCCGGTGAACCTTTACTCCATGCTTTTCCAGCACCGCGGCCAGGTTGTCTATCTGGGCGATCACCCTTTTGGAGAGCTCGGGCTCGATCTCGATGGCGTCAAGGCCGCCGTACTTTTTCATGGTCTCCAAGTATTTGGGGTCGTAGATGAAATCCACGTACTTGGAGTAGCCTGGCATTCGCAGACCCTCTCCCCGGCCTATCACTACTTCCTTGAGCTTACCCCACTCATGATGAACCGAGACGGCCGGACCATCGGTTTGGCTCGCAGCGCCCACCGAGGAAAACCCAGCCAACATGCCGCAGGTAATCACGCCAATCATAATTTGCTTGATCACGGGTGCCTCCTTTTCCTCTTGATTGAAAGTCCGGTTGCTCCGGCTGAATCATCTTTTAGCCGGAGCAACCGGCACCACGGAACCGGCCCCTTTTTTATGCTTGCCCCATATGCCGGCTCTTGGTGGTCGTTTTTAGGCCGAATCTCTCCTCTGCCCGTTGCTCCGCCTTTCCGGGGAGCCGGACCGTTATGGACCTTCCAGGTTTTGGGAGTGCATTCAAGCCTTAGACAGTTGGCGAACCCTGCATGAATTCGCCTTTCCAGGCAGACCGGCTGACCATGCCGTGGGCCCTAAGCCTTTCGGCCATGCTTCTGGCTAGGTCGCTGCCTCCGGGAACCGGGTCATCTGAATCCCAACTGAGCACCAGCATCACCTCATTCTGATGAGCCGCATTGGTGTATACCGAGTAACCGGCCAACCCTGGAGGCAATTCGATCAAATGCATCATCTCCCAAAAATCTTTGTCCTTGTTGTTCGCGTCCGCTTCTTTAACGCGAACTCTGATTAGTTCCAGCCACATTTACATGCTTCTCCGGCAGCTTGGGGTGCCCCTTCCTGCCTGTATTTGCCGTATGCATTGCCAGGGGTGTGCCAAACCAGATGTGTTTTAATTTTGTTTAATATAATTAGATAGATATTAGTCAAGCCTGTTTCACGGCGTATAAGGCATGACAATTTAACTACTATTATTCGTAGCATTGCTATGATATATGGGAGTTTCTGGATTTTATACGAAATACAAGAGCCATCCGGCTGGGGAGTGCAACATGAGTGTTCAACAAGAGATTTATTTTCACGCTGCCAGCCGTCTTTTCAGAGATCCGCGCATAGAAAAATCTTGGCAGGACTGCCTGGTCTACCTTGATCAGCATGTTCCAGCCGATTTTCTCAGCCTCCATTTGTTCGACCCCGGCCTGGGGGTGGTGGAATCGGTTGTGGACGCCACCGCTGAAAAGTCGGAGCCCATATCCAAAAAGACGATTCTTTCGCCCCAAGCCCGCAAGGCCATGATCAAGGCCACCGCAGCGGTGGGCAAAAAACCTACATATTCCATCTTCGACCGCCTGGGGGATCACGAGATATCCCGGCAGCTGGGCTTGGACCTCGGCACTCCCGACGACCCCTGCCTGGCCATAGACCTGATCATGGGCGGGCAATATCTGGGAGTAGCCGCAGTCACCAATACGAGGGGCATCCTCTACACCCCCCAGCACGGCGAACTGATGCTTTTGTTGCACGATCCCTTGGCAGCCACGGCTTTGCTTTTTCATAACTCCCGGCAGCTTTCCCGTGTCAGGGAATTACTAGACGACCGGGACAAATTCCTGAATCAGGAGCTGTTGCGTTCGGTGGAGGACGAAATAATTGGGGCCGAATTCGGCCTCAAGTGGGTGATGGAAATGGTGGAAAAGGTGGCTGCCACCGATTCGCCGGTGCTCCTTTTGGGTGAAACCGGGGTAGGCAAGGAGGTGGTGGCCGGCGTGGTGCACCGCTCTTCCCTCCGGGCCAAGGGGCCCTTCATAAAGGTCAACTGCGGCTCCATCCCCCAGAGCCTTTTGGAAAGCGAACTTTTTGGCCACGAAAAGGGAGCCTTTACCGGAGCGTCTGCCTCCCGCAAGGGATACTTCGAGCGGGCCAACGGAGGCACCATCTTCCTGGATGAAGTGGGAGAGCTCTCCCAAGACGCCCAAGTGCGGCTGCTCCGAGTGCTGCAGGACAAGACGGTGGAAAGGGTCGGAGGCAGCGAGACGCTGGTACTGGATCTGAGAGTCGTCGCCGCCACTAACCGCGATTTGGCGGCCATGGTGGCGGGAGGCAGCTTCCGGCAGGATTTGTTTTTCCGCCTCAACGTTTTCCCCGTAACCATCCCCCCCTTGCGCCAGCGCAAGGAAGACATCCCGGCCCTGGCCTACCATCTCGTGACCAAGAAGGCCCGCGCCATGGCCTTGCCCGATTTGCCGGAGATCTTTCCCGGAGCGGTGGACCGCTTGATGTCCTATGACTGGCCCGGCAACGTGAGGGAGTTGGAGAATGTCATAGAGCGCGAAATAATCGTCAATCAGGGAACCCCCATCACCTTCGACCAGCTGCAAGGCTCGTCCCCTCCCCATGCCGGCGTACCGGCAAAAGGTGGGGCCTTGCAACTGGAAGAGGTTATCAAGGACCACATAATCGCGGTTCTCAAAATGACCAAAGGCCGGGTCGAAGGGGCCGGCGGCGCGGCTGAACTGTTGGGCGTGAACCCCCGCACCCTGCAGTCGCGCATGAAAAAATTGGGCATACCATTTGGGCGCAAGGCCAAGGGCATTTATGGGTAAAGGGAGCTAATGCTGCCCAGTATTGGCTTCGGCCATGCGTAGAGTTAATGTAAGTATGATTATTTACACCTTTCAGATTCAATAAAGCGCTAAACACCTTTGACCTGATCCCCGAATCCTGATCCCCGCAATTGAGTTAGGATTTAGGTACAATCGCGGTCTTTAAGAAAAGAGGACCGCGTTGAAGAAGTCCAAATTCACCGAGGCGCAGATCACCTTCGTCTTAAGGCAAGCAGAGGCTCGCCGCCCAACGCTTGATACAGAATTAGGTGATTGCTAAGCCGGTTGAGACGGTTGCTCAAAATAGAGGCTTCGGTTACACCAAGCTGGACATGGAAGCCAGCTATCCATTCATGAAGCACTTCACCCTGCGCGCCTTTGCCCGCAACGTCCTGGACGTGGATTACCAAGAGCGATTCGGTTATCCTGCGGCCGGTGCCAACTACGGCGTTACCTTGACCGCCAAATTCTAAAACAACCGGCGGCCCGGACCAGGCACGGCTCCGGGCCGCCATTCGCCAGTATCGAAGCACGCCAACCCTGATAACAAAACAAGTTAAATCAAACTCTTTAGATGGAGGTGCCGCCCTTCTTGTGGGCACAGTGATGGACAAGTTATTCCTCTTACCGGCAGGGCCTTATGATTTTTTCTCAAAGGCATCCCAACCCACCTCCTTGCCCCATTTTTTCGGCACAACAGGCCTTGCCTTTGCGAACCCGCATGGCTGAGAGATCGTCTCCAGCATAGATGGCCTCGAGGGCTTCCTGTATAAAGCCGTTCATCTCCAAGGGCTCCACTCCGGAACTGGAGAGCACGGCTTTTGGGTTTTCACCAATACCGCTGACCAGAACGTGGCGGCAGTCGTAAAGCAAATCGGCCAGACTTTTCCAGCGCAGTTCCCCGTCGCCCGCAGGCGGAGCGGGCCGCCTTTCAATGAGTTCATAGCCGCCTTGCGCCGGGCCCCATATTTGAAACTCTCCGGCCTGGCCCAGATGCATGTTTACCAGCACCCCTTCCCGGCTGGCCACGGCCACATAAGGCCTGGCCGCATCCTTTGGGTCGGGGAGCTTGGAGCAGCTTGCCAAGCACCCGGCCATTTCGCTGGAGCGATCCTCTCCTAGCAATCCCACCGCGTCGGCCCGGCAGCGGGTACAGTGAGTCATCTGGCTTAGATGCCTGCCGCATTCCTTCCGCAGGCTTTGCATCAAGGGGCGGCTGGGTTCGCCCAAGCTCTCGAAAGCGGTGTTGGCATTGGGGTACATGGGCATGAGATTCATCAGGTCAACACCCAGGGCGGCGCCCCAACGGGCTACCTGCTCCACGTGGCCGTCATTCACCCCTGGGATGACTATGGTGTTGAGCTTCACGGTGATACCCCGGTCCTTGAGGCCGGCCACGGCTATAGCCTGCCGCTCCAAAAGCAATCCGGCCGCGTCCTGGCCCCGATAAGCCACCTTGCCATCCTGTACCCAAGCATAAATTCTGGCCCCGATGGCCGGGTCCACCGCGTTGACCGTGACGGTCATATGGGTCACGCCGGCTTCGGCCAATTCATCCAAGTGAGCCGGCACCGCCAGGCCATTGGAGGACAGGCAGAGAAGCATCTCCGGGAAACGCTTTTTGATCAAACGCACTGTTGCCAAGGTTTTCCCGGCATTGGCCATGGGGTCGCCGGGACCGGCGATGCCTGCCACGCTGATGCGCGGCTCGACCTCCAGCACCCGTTCCAAATAGGCCAAGGCCTGATGGGGAGCCAGCACCGCGCTGGACACGCCGGGTCTGGATTCATTGACGCAATCGTATTTCCGGTCGCAGTAGTTGCACT
>CAZDRW010000056.1:3043-11519 GCA_964507555.1 uncultured Desulfarculaceae bacterium | reverse complement strand
TATGGTAGAACCCACCACCCATAAAGAGCCCCCATACCGACCTTGGCACAGGGTCTCCTTCCGGTTGACCTTGTGGGTGGGCCTCTGCCTTATTATTTTCACCTCTTTGGCCGCCTATTTTGGGAGCACCGCCTTTGAAAAAAGGGCGGTGCACCACATGCTGCAAACCAGCATGTGGTTTTCCGATACAGTCAAGCGCGCCACCCACTTCAGCATGCTGCGCAACCAGCGTGACAATATGCACCAAATAATCAAGGCCATAGGACAACAGGAAGGCGTCGAGGCAGTGCGGGTTTTCAACAAGCAAGGCCGCATCGTTTTCTCCAGCCGCGCCCAGGAAATAGGCCAGATGGTGGACATGCAGGCCGAGGCTTGCTACGCCTGCCATTTCAAGGACCGGCCTTTGGAACGCCTGCCGCAGGCTCAGCGCAGCCGAATTTTCGAAACCAAGCCCGGTTCCACCGGACAGCAGCATAGAGTTTTGGGGGTTATCAACCCCATTTACACGGAAGCGGCTTGCTACAGCGACCCCTGCCATGCCCATCCGGCCAGCCAAAAGGTGTTGGGGGTTTTGGACGTTGGTTTGAGCCTGGCCGGAGTCGACAAAGAGGTGGCCACCACCACCAGGGAGGTGGTGGGCGTGGCCCTGCTCATCTTCCTGGGCATTGCTGGTCTCATGGCGGTGATAACTTACTTTACTCTCACCAGACCCCTTACGACTTTAGTAGGCGCCACCCGCCGTATCGCTCGCGGCGATTACAACCATCCAGCCCTTCTCCCCTCACAGGACGAAATAGGCGCCTTGAGCCAGGACTTCGAGCGCATGCGCCTCAGCGTAAAGGAAAAGACCGAGGCTTTGGAGGAGAGCCGGCGGCGTTTCCAAACCCTTTTCGAACAGGTGCCTTGTTACATCTCGGTGCAGGACTCGGATTTCAAGCTGGTGGCGGTCAACAACATGTTCGAGAGGGACTTTGGCCGCAAAATCGGCGATTACTGCTATCAAGTGTATAAGGGACGAACCAGCATCTGCCCCAACTGCGCGGTGGAAAAGAGCTTCCGCGATGGCCAAATCCACACCGCCGAGGAGACGGTGGTGGGCAAGGACGGCCAAGCGATCTATTTCCTCAACCTGGCGGCGCCCATCACTGACCGCAACGGGGAAATCATCGCGGTCATGGAGATGGCAGCCGATGTTACCGACATTCGCCGACTGGAATGTGAGCTGCGCGCATCCGAAGAGAAATATCGTCTCTTCTTCAACAACGACCCCAACGCCATTTTTGTTTTCGACCAGCGCACCTTCGAAATCCTGGACGCCAACGACCGCGCCACCAGCGAGTACCGCTATTTGAAAGACGAACTCATCGGCCGCTCGTTTTTGATACTCACCGAAACGGCGGATCAACACAGGGTCAAACATTTCCTGAGCGAGGGCGGCAGCATGCTGGCCCGGGTGCACCATATCCGTAAGAACGGCGAAGCCTTCATGGTGAACATGCGAGCATCTTATGGGCAATACCTGGACCGCATGGCCGTGATCGTGGCAACCGCGGACATCAGCGAAACCTTAAAGACCGAGCAAAACCTGGTGCAGGCGGCCAAGATGGCCACCCTGGGCGAGATGAGCGCTGGCGTGGCCCATGAATTGAATCAACCGCTCACCGTATTGGCCACTAGCGTGAACATCTTGAACAAACAGGCGAAACACAGCGGCGGACCCGACCCGGAAACCATACGCCAAGTGGCTTGCGAGCTGAAAGCGCAGGTTGAACGCGCCACCCGCATCATCAACCATCTGCGCGAGTTCGGGCGCAAAGCCGAAGTGCAGCGGGGCAAGGTTGATTTGGCCCAACCCATAGAAGGCGTGTTCCAGCTTCTGGGCCAACAACTGAGGGTGCACGACATAGAGGTGGAACTGGACCTGCCCGAAAACCTGCCGCCGGTGTGGGGTGATATCAACCGCTTCGAGCAGGTGTTCATCAACCTGATAATGAACGCGCGCGACGCCATCGAAGAAAAACGCCTGACCAACGGCGATCTGCGCGGCTGTATAAAAGTCAGCGCCGCCCGCAAAGGCGACAAGGTGGAGGTGACCATCAGCGATAACGGCGTTGGGGTGCCCCAGGATTTGGCGGAACGCATTTTCGAGCCCTTCTTCACCACCAAGGAGGTGGGCAAGGGCACGGGCTTGGGGCTTTCCATCTCTTATGGCATCGTGCGCGATTCAGGCGGCTTGATCACCGTCACCAGCGATCCCAACCGCGGGACCAGTTTCTGCCTGAGCTTTCCCGCGGCACTGGAGGATGAATAATGGCTCATGCACCAGACCCCCGTTTTAAGCGGCTGCTTTTGGTGGATGACGAGCCCGGCATCCGCAAGATGATGTCGTTGGACTTGAGTTCGGATGGTTACAAAGTATTCACCGCCGAGGATGGCGCCAAAGGCTTGGAGCTTTTTGACCGCAAAAAGCCTTCCCTGGTATTGACCGACCTCAAGATGCCGGGCATGGACGGCATCGAAGTACTGAGGCGCATCAAGGAAAAGAGCCCGGATACCGAGGTTATTGTCATAACCGGCCATGGCGACATGGAATTGGCCATCCGCAGTCTGCAGCTCGATGCTTCAGACTTCATAACCAAGCCCATTAACCCAGAGGCGCTGGATGTGGCCTTGGAGCGGGCTCACAAACGTCTGGCTCTCAAAGCCGAGCTGAGGTCATATACCAGGGAGCTCGAGCAAAGAGTCGCCGACGCCACCGCACAGGTGGTGGCCTCCGAACGGCTGGCCGCGGTGGGCCAGACCGTATCGTCCCTGGTCCATTCCATCAAGAACATGCTTTCCGGGCTGAAGGGCGGTGCCTACCTCATCAAGGAGGGACGCATCCAGGAAAGCGAAAAGATGATGGACCACGGCATGGAGATGCTGCAGCGCAACCTGAGAAGAGTGCAAAACCTGGTCTACGACCTTCTGACCTTGGCCAAGCCGCGCCAGCCCAAGCTGGAAGAAGTCCCCGCCGCCGAGGTGATACAAGAGGCCGTGGATCTCCTGGCTCCCATGGCCGAGGAAAAGGAAGTCAAGCTCGACCTGGCTCCGGTCGAGGGGGTCAAGCTGGTCTGCGCCGACCGCAAGGCCATTCTGGACGGCTTGATAAATCTCATCTGCAACGCGGTCGACGCGGCGGCCACCAAGAGCGAGGGCTGGGTGAAGGTGGGGCTTAAGAACGGCCGAGAGGAGGTGGCCTTTGAAGTCGAAGACAACGGCCCTGGCCTGGAGGAAGAGGCCGAAGCGCGGATCTTCGAAGGGTTCTACAGCTCCAAAGGCGCCGCGGGCACCGGCCTTGGGCTCATGGTCACCCAGAAGATCGCCCGTGAGCATGGAGGCAGGGTGGATTATGACAACCGTCCAGGCCAGGGAGTGACCTTTTGGCTGGTGCTGCCCAAAAGGCCGCAAAAAAAGGAAGAGCCCAGCCACTTAAAGGAGATTTGGTAGTTAGGGGCCGCCGGCGGCTCACAACAGCCGGCAAAAAGCGGGTCGACGGTCCAGCCGTTTCCCCGCAGGAAGGTTGGTGAAGCCATGATCGATTATAAAAACATCTTATACTGCACTGATTTTTCAGAGGACGCGGAGATAGCCTGTATTCACGCGGCGGATCTGGCCGAACGTTACAGCGCGGTGCTGCACGTACTACATGTGCTACCCTCCCTGCACCGCTACTCGCCCACCGAGGCCACCAAGGAGCGTGGTAAAAGCGAGGTAATGGAGGCCACTCCGGAACTCATATCCAAAGCCTCGCAAGAACTCATCAACCGCTACCGCGACCGCCTTAAGGCCATCAAGGAAGTGGACTATCAAGTGCTGGCCGGCACGCCGTTCGTGGAGATCCTGCGTTATGCGCGGGATGCCCAAGTGGACCTGATCGTGATGGGAGCCAAAGGGTTCTCCGAGTTGGAGCCGACGCACTATGGGAGCACGGTGGATCAAGTATCCCGCCGGGCCCATTGCCATGTCATGGCCATACGCAACCCCGAAAAGACCTACACTCTGTAGCAAGGAGGAGCATAGTCATGGCCCAGAAAATTTTAGTGGTGGATGACGAAATGGATGTCCGCACCTTTATCGCCACTCTGCTGGAAAGCAACGGCTATAAGCTTCGCCTGGCCGAGAACGGTGAGCAGGGCATGCAGAAACTTAAGGACGAACCGCCGGATTTGGTCACCCTGGACGTGATGATGCCCAAGGAGAGCGGCATCAAGATGTACCGGGACATCAAGACCAACCCCGAGTTCGAGCACATCCCCGTGCTTATCATCTCAGGCTTGGCCAAGAAAACCTTTCTGCATTCGCAAAAGGTATTGGACAAGTTCAAGAACCAGCAGGTGCCGGTGCCGGATGGCTACATCGAAAAGCCGCCCGAACCTGAGGAGTTGATGGCCGAGGTGAAGAAGCTGCTAAGCTAGGAGGAAGTCATGTCCGACCCTGCGCAAGCTGAGGCCAAGGCCTCATCACCAGGCGCGGTGCGGCCCAATAGCGAGTTGCTGAACCAAATGGAAGCCATCGGAGGGTTGGAGGCGGCCGCCTGCTATGGATGTAAAAAATGCTCTAACGGCTGCCCGCTCAGCTTTGCCATGGATCTGCATCCATATCAGGTGGTGCGCTATGTGCAATTTGGTCTATGGGAGCGCCTGAAGGGCTGCCACACCATCTGGGTTTGCGCCTCTTGCCACACCTGCGTGACCCGCTGCCCCAATCAGGTGGACCTGCCCCGGCTCATGGACCATCTCAAGCAGATGGTAATAGCCGAGGGCGCGCCGGTGGCCGAAAGCCGCACCCTGCTTTTCCACCGCCTGTTCCTGGATGAAGTGCTCAAGCGCGGCCGGGTCTTCGAGGGCGGCCTCATGGGGCGCTACGTGCTCAAGACCGGAGGCCCCTTCGGCAAAGAGGCCAAGCAGAACGCGGCCCTGGGTTGGCAGATGTTCAAACGCGGGCGCATCAAGCTCATCCCCCAAGGGAACAAGGACCGGCGCTGGCTCAAAGCCCTCAAGCGGGCGACGAAAGGCGGCTCATGATGAGAGCGGTTGGTTTTTATCCGGGTTGCTCCCTGGAGGCCACGGCCCGGGATTATTTGGAGTCGGTGCATGGCGCGGCCGAACTGCTTGAACTTGAGCTAAACGAGATCCCTGACTGGAACTGCTGTGGAGCCAGCGCGGCCCACGCCCTGGATCACCGGGCCTCTCTGAACCTTTGCGCCCGCAATCTGGGCCTGGCCCAGTCCGGCCCCCAGCCGGTGGTGGTTCCCTGCGCCCTTTGCTTCAACCGCTTGAAAACCGCCCAGGTTGAGCTGGCCCAGGACCAGTCCCTGCTGCTGCCCGAGATCGCGCAGATGGTCACCGACCTGGATACGGTGCAGGTGGTGGAGCTGAACAGTTTCCTCACCAGTCCGGAGATGATCGCCCAAGCCGAGGCGAAAGCCCAGAACCAGTTGAGCGGCCTGCGGCCGGTGGTGTACTACGGCTGTCAAGGCCAACGCCCGCCGGCGATCACCGGACATCCCGCCCATGAAAATCCCATGGGCATCGACCGCCTGCTGGAAGCCCTGGGCGCCGAAGTGATCGACTGGCCATTCAAGACCGACTGCTGTGGCGCCAGCCATTCGGTGGCCCGCCCTGATTTGGTGCACACCTTGGTGGGCCGGCTCTATGAAAGAGCTCTGGAGCGGGAGGCCAATTGCATTGTCACCGGCTGCCAGATGTGCCAGGCCAACCTGGATTTGTACCAAGCGGAAATCGCCGCCGAGATGGGCCGCGAAGTCTATTTGCCGGTGTTCTACTTCACCGAGCTCATCGGCCTGGCCCTGGGCCACGATCAAACCTCCACCTGGCTGAAACGCCACATGGTGAGTCCGCGGAATTTGCTTTCCCAAAGCGGTTTGAGCACTGAAACCCTGGAGCGGTTATGAGCACCTCCAAGCCCCAAGCCAAGAGTCTGTCCGGCGCGGTGCTGGTGGCCGGCGCCGGCATCGCCGGCATGCAATCCTCCCTGGATTTGGCCGCGGCCGGCTATAAGGTCTATTTGCTGGACCGTAACATCTCCATCGGCGGGGTCATGGCCCAGTTGGACAAGACCTTCCCCACCAACGACTGCTCCACCTGCATGATCTCGCCCAAGCTCATCGAAGTGGCCGCCGATCCCAACATCGAGATAATCAGCCGGGCCGAACTCATGGAGTTGCTGGGGGAGCCGGGGAATTTCACGGCCAAGGTGCGCAAGGCTCCCCGCTTCATCGACGAGGACAAGTGCTCGGGCTGCGGCGAATGTGTCAAGGTGTGCCCGGTGGAGGTGCCGGCCGACTTCAACCAAGGCCTGGGCAAGCGCAAGGCCATTTTCCGTCACTTCCCCCAGGCAGTGCCCAGCGCCTTTGCGGTGGACAAATTGGGCGTGAGCCCCTGCAAGAACGCCTGCCCCGCTGGCATCAGCGTGCAGGGTTACGTGGCGCTCATCGCCCAAGGCCGCTACCGGGAAGCCCTGGAGCTTATCCGGCGCGACAACCCCTTGCCCGCAGTGTGCGGACGGGTTTGCACCCATCCCTGCGAGGCGGCCTGCGCCCGGGCTGAAGTAGACGAGCCCATCGCTATCCGCGAGCTTAAGCGCTTCGTGGCTGATTGGGAGGTGGCCCAAGGAGAACCCAACCTGCCCGAAGTGCCAATTCAGGACCAAGAAAAGGTGGCCATCATCGGCGCGGGACCGGCCGGTCTTACCTGCGCCTATTACCTGGCGCTGGCGGGTTACCGCCCCACCGTGTTCGAGGCCTTGGGCGTGACCGGCGGTATGTTGCGCGTAGGCATACCCGATTACCGGCTGCCGCCGCAGGTGCTCAATTACGAAATCGAATACATTCGTTCCTGCGGAGTGCAGATCAAGCTCAACTCAGCCTTGGGCCGGGACTACTCCTTGGCTGATCTTAAGGAGCAAGGCTTTTCCGCCGTGTTCGTGAGCCTGGGCGCGCACCAGGGTATGCGCCTGGGCGTGGAGGGCGAAGAGCTGGAGGGCGTGCAGTCGGGGGTGGACTTCCTGCGTCTGGCCGGAATCGGCGCGGCGCAAAACCCGGGCCGCCGGGTGGCGGTGATCGGCGGCGGCAACGTGGCGGTGGACGCGGCCCGCACGGCATTGCGGCTGGGCTCGGAAGAAGTAACCATCCTCTACCGCCGCACCAAGCAGGAGATGCCGGCTTACGAGGAGGAGGTCGTAGAGGCCCTGGAGGAGGGCGTCAAGGTAGAGTTCCTGGCCGCGCCCATCAGCTTCCAAGGGGACAAAGGACTGCTTAAGCGGGTTGAAGTGATCCGCATGGAGCTAGGCGAGCCCGACCAGAGCGGCCGGCGGCGCCCGGTGCCCATGGAAGGCAGCCAATATACCATCGAGGTGGACGGAGTCTTGTCGGCCATCGGCCAGCATCCCGATGCGAGTTGCCTGGATGAGGACTGCGGGGTGGAGGTGGCCCGGGCTTCGCGCCTGGTGGCCGATCCCCTGACTTTGCAGACCAGCCAGCCCTGGGTGTTTGCCGGCGGCGATGCGATAACCGGCCCGGCCACAGTGGTGGAGGCCATCCAGGCCGGTAAGGCCGCGGCGGAAAGCATCCGGCGCTTTCTGCGCGGCGAGGACCTGCGCCAGGGGCGCGATTTGGTCCGGAAAGTGGCCCGGGCCGATTCCAAGGGACTGGCCAAGGAACCCCGCCGCCATCCGTCCCATCGCCTGCCCGAAGAGCGGCGCGAAGGATTCGAAGAAGTGGTGCAGGCGTTCAGCGAGGAGCAAGCGCGATCCGAAGCCGCCCGCTGCCTGGCCTGCGGCATCTGTTCCGAATGCTATCAATGCATGGAGGCCTGCCAGGCCCAGGCCATTGATCACGCCATGCCGACCCAAGACCTGGAGCTAAAAGTTGGCGCGGTCATCATGGCGCCGGGTTTCGTGCCCTTTGACGCCCACGGCAAGCCCGAGTTCGGCTATGGCCGCTACGCCAACGTGGTTACCAGCTTGGAGTTCGAGCGCATCAACAGCGCCTCGGGACCCTATGGCGGCCATGTTCAGCGCCCTGGCGACGGCAAGGAGCCCAAGCGGGTGGCCTGGATCCAATGCGTGGGTTCCCGCGACGCTTCCATCGGCCGCGATTACTGCTCCTATGTTTGCTGCATGTACGCCACCAAGCAGGCCATCATCGCCCAGGAACATGTGCCGGGCCTGGAAGCATCCATCTTTTTCATGGACATCCGGGCCCAAGGCAAGGGCTTTGACCGCTACTACGAGCGGGCCAAAAACGAGCACGGCGTGCGCTACGTGCGATCCATGCCATCCCGTCTCTTGGAGGACCCGCAAACCGGCAACCTCACCATGCAATACTTCAACGATCAGGATGAGCTCGTTGAGGAGACCTTTGACATGGTGGTGCTCTCGGTGGGGCTGGTGCCCCATCCCGCCGGAGTGGAAC
>CAZDRW010000056.1:0-3033 GCA_964507555.1 uncultured Desulfarculaceae bacterium | reverse complement strand
GGCCGGCCGCTTGAGGGTGGAAACAGACCGTTTCGGCTTCGCCACCCGGCAGGGTCTGAACCCGCTGGCTACCAACCGTGACGGCATCTATGTCTGCGGCGTGTTTCAGGCGCCGCGCGATATTCCCGACACGGTGATGCAGGCCTCGGGCGCCGCGGCCGAGGCCGGGGCCCTCTTGGCGCCGGTCCGGGGCAGCCAGGTCAGCGACACTGAGTTTCCGCCCGAGCGCCAGGTGACTGGCGATTCGCCCAAAACGGGGGTTTTCGTTTGCCACTGCGGCATCAACATCGGCTCGGTGGTCGACGTGCCGGATGTGGTGAATTACGCCCAGTCCCTGCCCGGGGTGGAGATGGCCGAGGAATACATCTTCACCTGCTCCACGGACAGCCAGGAAAAGATGGCCCAGGCCATCAAGGACCAGGGTCTCAACCGGGTGGTGGTGGCTTCCTGCAGCCCGCGCACCCACGAACCCTTGTTCCAAGAGACCCTGCGCAAGGCCGGTCTCAATCCCTATTTGTTCGAGATGGCCAACATCCGCGATCAATGCTCCTGGGTGCACCAGTCCCAGCACAGTGCGGCCACGGACAAGGCCAAGGATCTGGTGCGCATGTCCGTGGCCCGGGCCGGTCTATTGCAGCCCTTGCACCGCTTCCCTACCCCGGTGGTGCAGGCTGCGTTGGTGATCGGCGGCGGCCTGGCCGGGCTCACCGCCACGCTTAGCCTGGCCGACCAGGGTTTCTTCACCCACCTGGTGGAGCAAGGACCTGAGTTGGGCGGCTTGGCCAAAAGCCTGCACCGCAGCTTGGAAGGCTTTGACATCAAGACCCACCTGGCAAAACTCATAGACCAGGTGACCCACAACGGCCTCATCAAGGTACACTTGGGCGCCAAGGTGCTGGACACCAAGGGGCACATAGGCTCCTTTGTAAGCCGCCTAAAAGTGGGCGAGCAAGAGGAGCGCGTGGAGCACGGCGCCCTGATCCTGGCCAGCGGCGCCCAGGAATACCGGCCCACTGAATATGACTACGGCCAGGATGAGCGGGTCCTCACCCAGCTCGAACTGCACCAAGCCCTGCATGAAAATCCAGAAGCCTTGAGCGGGGTCAACCATGTTGTGATGATCCAATGCGTTGGTTCGCGCAACGAGGAGCACTCCTATTGCAGCCGCATTTGCTGCTCCCAGGCGGTGGCAAACGCTTTGGCCATAAAGCGGCTCAAGCCCGAATGCGAAGTCACGGTACTGTTCCGCGACATCCGCACCTTCAGTCTTAAGGAGCTCTGGTATCAGGAAGCGCGCAAGGCCGGCGTGCGCTTCGTGCGCTTTGACCAAGAAGCGCCGCCGCAAAGCCAGGTGGAGGAAGCTTCCATTTTGGTGAAGGTACGCGACGCCATTTTGGGAGAAGACCTGGAGCTAACGGCCGATCGCCTGGTGCTATCAGCGGCGGTGCGCCCCCGGGAGGATGCCCACCGCTTGGCCTCCGACCTGAAACTGCCCTTGGACACCGACGGCTTTTTCATGGAGGCCCACCTCAAGCTGCGGCCGGTGGATTTCGTAAATGCAGGTTTCTTCCTGGCTGGGGCGGCTCACGGCCCCAAGTTCGCCGAGGAGGTTATCGCCCAGGCCAAGGCGGCCGCAGCCCGGGCCGCCACCGTGCTTAGCCGCAGCGAGATGATGGTGGGCGGCGAGGTGGCGGTGGTGGACGCCGAGCGTTGCGTGGCCTGTCTCACCTGCGTGCGGACCTGTCCCTACGGCGTTCCCCAGGTAAATGAAGAAGGAGTTGTTTTCATAGACCCCGCCGCCTGCCAAGGTTGCGGCAGTTGCGCCTCGGCTTGCCCCCGCAAGCTCATCCAAGTTCAGCACCATACCGACGCGCAGATAATTGCCAAGGCGACGGCGATTTAATTGGTCGCGAGGCTGAATATGAACCAGAAATACGAACCCAAGATCCTGGCGCTGCTCTGCACCTATTGCACCTACACCGCGGCCGACATGGCCGGCTCCATGCGCCTGCAATACCCTTCCAACGTGCGGGTGGTCAAACTGCTTTGCACCGGCAAGGTGGACGTGGCCTATCTTTTGGAAGCCTTCCGGGCCGGAGCCGACGCGGTGATGGTCTCTGGTTGCGAAATCGGCGACTGCCACTTTTTGGAAGGCAACCTGCGGGCCAAGGAGCGGGTTGAACACGCCAAATCCCTTCTGGACGAACTAGGTCTGGGTTCCGGCCGCCTAGAGATGTTTCACATCGGAGCTTCGGATGCGCCCAAGTGGGCCGCCGCCGTTGAGCAGATGAACCGCCGGGCCCTGGAGTTGGGCCCCAATCCCTTGGGCCGCCGGGCAACCGGCCCTGCGCGGCCCAGCGAGGAGTTGACAAGATGATCGTGGCCAAGCGCAAGCCTTTTGCCGAGATAGTGCAAGCGGCGGAGCCATTCCATCGCGTAATGGTGGTGGGCTGCGGAACTTGCGTTGCGGTGTGCCTCACGGGAGGAGAAAAGGAAGCCGGCATCCTTGCGGCTCAGTTGGACATAGCCGCCCAGATGGCAGGACGCGACCAGGTTTTCGAAGTCGCCTGCGTGGAACGCCAATGCGACCGCGAATTCCTGGATGAACTGACCGAGGCCTCCGACGGATGCGACGCCATGCTTTCTTTAGCCTGCGGCGCGGGCATCCAATATTTGGCCGAGCGCTTTCCCCGCACGCCGGTGCTGGCCGGAGTGGACACCACCATGATCGGCGTGAACAGCGCGGTCGGGATGTGGGATGAAAAATGCCGCGCCTGCCGCAGCTGCCTGCTCACCCTGACCGGCGGTTATTGCCCGATAGTACTCTGCCCCAAGAACCAGATCAACGGCCCCTGCGGGGGCGCCCGTGAGGGAAAATGCGAAACCGATCCTGAGCGGGACTGCGTGTGGAACTTGATATGGCAACGCCTGGAGGGCAGCGGCCGCCTGGAAGTTCTCAAGTCCATCCAAGCGCCGCGGGACCATTCAATCCGCAATCTGCCGCTCAAACAGGTGCATCCAGCCTACCAGAGG
>CAZDRW010000055.1:4918-11696 GCA_964507555.1 uncultured Desulfarculaceae bacterium | reverse complement strand
GAGCGCCATTTGGAAAAAAAGGAATACCTCTCCGCGGAGTTTGAATACAGCAACGCGCTTAAGCTGGACGAGGAAAACGTGCGGGCCAACTTCGGCCTGGGCAAGACCTATCTGGCGATGGGCGAGCCGGTAAAGGCCCGCGACATGTTCAGTAAGCTGGCACACATAGACGCTGTGCTGGACCCCAGCAACAAGCACATCTTCAATGAGTGCGGCATGCAACTGAGGAAGCTGGGCATGCATGACGAAGCCATCGAATATTACCGCCGGGCGCTGGGCCTGGCCAAGGACGACGAAAACCTGTGGTTCAACTTCGGCCGCGCCCTCTGGGATGGCGGTTACAAGGACAAGGCCAAGGCGGCCATCAAGCGGGCCTCGGATATAAATCCCGAGATGACCGAAGCCAAGATATTATTGAAGCAGATGGCCGGTGGATAAACAAGCGGCGTAGCTGTTCGATGCTCCGCTGAACAAGGCAATTACCGGGAGGAGAGCAATGGAGATCAAGACCATCGGCGTTATCGGCGCCGGTCAGATGGGCAACGGCATCGCCCAGGTTTCGGCCGCGGCTGGGTTTAAAGTCATCATGAACGACATCAGCCAGGATTTCTGCCAGCGCGGGCTGGACACCATTAAAAACAGCTTAAGCCGTTTGGTCAAAAAAGAAAAAATCTCCGCCGACGAGCAGAAAGCCATCCTGGGCCGCATCCTGCTTAGCACCGACATTGCTGACATGGCCGATGCGGACTTCGTGGTGGAAGCGGCTACCGAAAGGGTCGACCTGAAGCTGGACATCTTCCGCAAGCTGGACAGGACCTGCAAGGCGGGCGTGGTTCTGGCCAGCAACACCAGCTCCATTTCCATCACCAAGATCGCCGGTGCCACCAAGCGCCCCGAGCTGGTGATCGGCATGCATTTCATGAACCCGGTGCCCATGATGAAGCTGGTGGAGATCATCCGCGGCCTGGCTACCTCGGACGAGGTTTTCGAGGCCACTCGCGATCTCAGCGTGCAAATGGGCAAGATCCCGGTGCCGGCCAACGACTATCCTGGCTTCATCGCCAACCGCATCCTCATGCCCATGATCAACGAGGCGGTCTATTGCCTGATGGAGGGCGTGGGCGAGGCCAAGGATATCGACGAAGTGATGAAGCTCGGCATGAACCATCCCATGGGTCCCTTGGCCCTGGCCGACCTGGTGGGCCTGGACACCTGCCTGGCCATTTTGGAAGTGCTGCATCAGGGCATGGGCGACAGCAAGTACCGGCCTTGTCCGCTGCTGCGTAAATACGTGGATCAAGGCTGGCTGGGGCGCAAGACCGGCCGCGGGTTCTATCAGTATTAGATAGAGCTGATTACGCTTTAGCCGGGGCCGGCCTGGCGCTTTTAAGCGCCTAGGGGGTCCCGGCTGCTTTGTTGTGGTACATATTATAGCCAGGCTTCACCATCACAAGGGATGAACGCGACGTGATAGCTATCATTGACTATGAGGCGGGCAACCTGACCAGCGTGGCCCGCGCCGTTTCCCACCTGGGGGCTCCCTGCACCGTGACCCAGGACCTGGAGGCCATCGCCGGGGCCGAGCGGGTCATCTTCCCCGGCGTGGGCGCGGCGGGCAGCGCCATGGCCAGCCTGAAGCGCCTGGGCCTGGATCAGGCACTGGCCGCTGCTTTGGCCGGCGGTAAGCCGGTGCTGGGCATCTGCCTGGGCACCCAGATCGTTTTTGAGGAGAGCCAGGAGGACCTGGCCAAGTGCCTGGGCTTTCTGCCCGGGCAGGTGGTGCGCTTTCCCCTGCGCCACGCGGACGCGGCGGGTGAGCCCCTCAAGGTGCCCCACATGGGCTGGAACGGCGTGAACTGGCGCAAAAAGCACCCGGTGTTCAAGGACCTGCCGCCAGAGGCGGAATATTATTTCGTGCACTCCTATTATCCGGCGCCGTCCGATCCGGCCACGGTGATAGGCGTCACCGATTACGGCCTGGAGTTCGCCTCGGCCGTGGGGCGCGATAATCTAGTGGCCACGCAGTTCCACCCGGAAAAGTCTGGCGCGCCGGGTCTCAAGATCCTGGAAAATTTCCTGCGCTGGGACGGCAAAGCGTAAACCGCGCCTTTAAAGCGCGACAACCAAACAGGGCTCGATAAATCATGCTGAGCAAACGGATCATACCGTGCCTGGACGTGCGGGACGGCAAGCTCACCAAGGGCATCAAGTTCAAGGGCAACGTGGATATCGGCGATCCCGTGGAGATGGCCGAGTTCTACTATTATGGAGGCGCGGACGAGTTGGTGTTCTACGACATCACGGCCAGCTCGGACCACCGCAACATTATGATAGACGTGGTGCGCCGGGTGGCCGAGCGCATCTTCATGCCCTTTTCCGTGGGCGGCGGCCTGCGCAACGTGGATGACATGCGCGCGGTGCTCTTGGCCGGGGCGGAGAAGATCAGCGTCAACTCGGCCGCGGTCAAGGAGCCGGAGATCATCCGCCGGGGCGCGGAGGCGTTCGGCTCCCAGTGCGTGGTGCTGGGCATGGATGTGCTTAAAGTGGGTGTGAAGCCCGGCATCCCCAGCGGCTATGAGGTGGTGATCCACGGCGGGCGCAAGCCCATGGGCATCGACGCTCTGGAGTGGGCCCAGCGCGGAGAGGCACTAGGCGCGGGCGAGATTTGCTTGAACAGCATCGACGCCGATGGGACCCGGGACGGATACGAGCTCAACCTAACCCGCCTGATCAGCGAGGCGGTATCGATTCCGGTGATCGCCTCGGGCGGGGCGGGCGAGCCCCGCCACTTGGCCGAGGTGCTCACCCAGGGCAAGGCCCACGCCGCGCTCATCGCCTCCATGACCCACTACGGCACTTACACCATCCGCCAGATCAAGGACCATCTGGCCGGACAGGGTATCAAGGTGCGCAGCTACTGGTAGGTAATAACCTAAGGGGGGACCATGCAGCCAAGAGCTTTTTCGTTAGTCGCCTTATTTGCCCTGTTAAGTATCCTTTTGGTTTCATGTAATAGTTCCTCCTGGGAGCAAAAGGAAAAACAACGGAAACAAGAAGTAGAAAGGAAGAGGGCAGAGGTAGTAGCGCGACGCCTTGAGCAAATAACACCAATAAAACTTAAATACAAAGCTAAAATTTTCGATATCAAGCAGTTACCGAAAGGAAAGGTTCTTTCGTACAATCTGGAAAAATATTTAACTGGAGCCGGAAGTACACCTTTCGTTTTTATAGCCCAGCTTGACGACATATCTGGAAAGCATGACGATCTAGTGGCAACCTTTTCTAGGTCCCTTTACGGTGGGTTCGATTATAGGGAATTAGTATTAAAGCTAAAATGCAGCAAGGATCAGGTTGTAAATATTATAAACCATCCTCCTTCTGATGATGGATTCGGCATACGATCAATGGAGAAAGAATATATTGTTGTTGGAATAGTTCAAAGCATTTCAAAGTCACAACTACTGCGCCAGAGTAAGCTTGACGACAATATTCTTTCACGGTTTCCTGACTTTTTCATAGCTTCTGGAACTCTTGTCGACGTTGCCGAGCTTAAAAATTGAAAGGAAAAGCGGCGAGATGCTTTCACCATCCGGCTTATTCAATCTGGAAGATTTGAGCGACGCCTTTCTCTTCGCCGGCGTGAAGCTGGTGTGGGAAGTGCTTGACCAGATCAAGGAATACACGCTAAACGCCATCGGCCAGGCCGGGGCCCACGGGGCCATCCTGCGCCGCGGCGGCGAGGTGTTGGGCCAGACCGTGGTGATCCAGGGCGGCAAGGTGTGGGACTCGGGCTTCGAGCTTTTGGGCGGCGACCCCACCAAGGGCCAGATGAAGGTGCGCCTGAACGGCAAGGAATACAACGACGCGGCGGTGATCCACGCCGGCGTGGCCATCATGGATGACGATATCCATTTCGCGCCCGCCTGCAAGGTGGAACCCGGCGCTCTCATCAAGGGACCCACCTTCATCGGCACGGGCAGCGAGGTGCGCCAGGGCGCCTACCTGCGCGGCTCCTGCCTGGTGGGCAAGGCCTGCGTGGTGGGCCACACCACCGAGATGAAAAACAGCGTGATGCTGGACGAGGCCAAGGCCGGCCACTTCGCCTACCTGGGCGACTCGGTCCTGGGCCGCAGCGTCAACCTGGGCGCGGGCACCAAGCTGGCGAATTTGAAAATTATCGACCGGCCCTATCACATCAAGTTGAACGATGTCACCCACACCATCAAGCGCCGCAAGTTCGGGGCCATCCTGGGCGACGCTTGCGAGACCGGCTGCAACTCGGTCACCAACCCCGGCACCGTGATGGGCCCGCGCTGCCTGGTGGCGCCCTGCATGGCGGTCAAGCCGGGTTATCACCCGGCCCGCAGCGTGATCCGCTAGCTCGGCTGCGCCAGCGCGCCATATGCTGTGTTGCCGTCTGCGCTCACGCCTCGATGTAGCTCTGGCTACACCTTCGGCACTCGCTTGCCGGCCGCCTTGCCTATGGCCCCCTGGCTGTGCCGGGCCGGCATGCCTTTTAAATCTTGCCCAGCTCCTTGAGGAACTGCACCACGTTAGTGGTTTCAGCCGCGCCCATGGTGCCGCCCAGGCTAATGGCCACGGCGCAGGTTTCCAATATCTCGTCCACGCTGGCGCCCAATTCAAGGGCCATATCGGTCTGGGCAAGCTGGCAACCCGCACAGCCGTGCACCAGGGATCCGCACAAGGCCATGAGCCGCTTGATCTTGCCGCTGAGCGCGCCGTTCTTGTAAACCTCACTGGGCAGCTCGTCATAGGCGCGTGCAATCTCGGGCATCAAATCCTTATACAAATAGAAGTTGTCCCGACCTTTTTCTCTATGCTTCGCGGCTTCAGTGATCATACGTCCCGTCTCCTTGCTGGCTTTACCGTTTATGTTTATCAATCTAGCTCCACGGCCATGCAGGCACAATCACCCATTGGGGTGAGGTTCGAGCATACGCGCCAAGCGCTCCAAGTTGGTGTAACATGCCGGCATGACCAACTCCGACCTAATAATCCAACGCACTGGCGACGAGGGCCCGCGCTGTCTTTTCATCGAGCCCTATCTCAACGGTTCCCACCGCGCCCTGACCCAAGCGCTCATGCAAGGCGTGCCGGGCCGCTGGACCCTCCTCGCCCTAGCGGGACGTTTTTTCCGCTGGCGCATGCGGGGAAGCGCCGCGTTTTTCGCGGAGGCAGCCGTAGATCTCCTGCGTGAGCCTTGGGACGCGCTGTTGTGCTCATCCATGCTGAACCTGGCCGAGCTGCGGGGCCTGGTCCCAGAGCTTGCCAAGGTGCCGGCCTTAGTCTATTTCCACGAAAACCAACTGGCCTATCCCGCAGTTGGTGAAGCTGGCGACGAGCAACGCCGGCGCGATCTGTTTCTGGCCTTCAGCAATCTCACCAGCGCGGCCGCGGCCAAGCTGGTGGTTTTCAACTCGGCCTTTCACCGGGATGAGGTCCTGTCAGCGGCCGAGGAACTGCTGGCCCGGCTGCCCGACGCCGTGCCTGTGGGACTTGCCCAAGGCCTTGCCGCCAAAGCCAGGGTGCTGGCGGTGCCGCTAATGGTGGACGAGGCCCAAGGACTGGAGCGCGAGCCACGCCAAGGCCCCTTGCGCCTTCTGTGGAATCACCGCTGGTCCCAGGACAAGGCCCCGGAGGTTTTTTTCGCCGCGCTCGGCCGCTTGCAGGAGCAAGGCCTGGATTTCCAGGTGGCGGTGCTGGGCAAAAGAAGCGGTCAGCCGCCCGTGGTGTTCAAGGAGGCCGCCGCAATGCTGGGCGAGCGCTTGGTTCACCTGGGGCCGGTGGAGGAGCGCCGCGAGTACTGGCGCTGGCTCTATTGGGCGGACGTGTGCGTTAGCAGCGCCCTGCAGGAATACCAGGGCCTGGCCGTGGCCGAGGCGGCCTGGGCCGGATGCTGGCCCTTGGTGCCCGACTCCTTGGTCTATCCCCATATCTACCCGGCCGAGCTGCGCTATGGACCCGGGGAACTCGTAAGTCGGCTTGCCGACTTGGCCGTCCAGCCGGACTTCGCCCGCCAGGGAGATTACCGCTCTCAGGTAGAGCACATGGCCTGGCCGAATCTGCATGCGGCCTGGCAGACGACCTTGGAGGAACTATATGGCACATGAAAATGGGCAGCCCATGAGAAAGCAAAAGAATCTGGTGAGTGAGCAAAGTGAAATAGAGGCCATTCTGCAAAAGGCGCTGGTGCTGCGCGTGGCCATGTGCCGCGAGGGCCAGCCCTATTTGGTGCCGGTAAACTTCGCCTACGCTGATGGCCGCCTCTATTTCCACACCGGCCACAAGGGCATGAAGATGGATTTCCTGGCCGCCAACGACCGGGTGTGCTTTGAGGTGGATACGGAAGTAAAGTTGCTGCCGGCGCCGGAGCCCTGCGCCTGGGGCGTGCGATATGAAAGCGTGGTGGGCTTCGGCCGGGCAAAGATTGTGCAAGATGAAGCCGAGCGCCTGGCGGCCTTGCGTCTTATCATGGAGCGCTACTCCGGACCGGGGGAGTTTGAGTTCCCCGCCGCCAACTTGGCCAGGACCGCGGTGGTGTGCATTGAGATCGAGGAGATGACCGGCCGTAGAAGCGGGTTCTAGTCTCTTTCGTAATCTTCCGGCAGGCTCACCCTGAGCTGGTCGTAAAAGGCGTCCGCTTTCTCGATCTTGACCCACACCTTTTGTCCAGGCTCCAGACTAAGGCCCGGCTGGCTGGGAATGGCGGTCAGCATCATCACTTCGTTTAGAAGCAGCTGCCAGCGCCTGGTCTGAT
>CAZDRW010000055.1:0-4908 GCA_964507555.1 uncultured Desulfarculaceae bacterium | reverse complement strand
GTGAGTCCATCACCCGGGCGGGCTGGTTTTGCGCGTAGCGCTCGTCCAGCCATTTCAGCAGCCAATAACGCTGCCTGGCCTGGCGCACCCGCATGGCCCGGCGCACGTTGGGCTGCACCTGCATGGCCACATCCTCCAATTCGCGCTGGCTGTAGGCTGGCGGCTTGCCGGCCAGGACCGCGGCCAACTGGCGCTGCATGACCAGGTCCAGATAACGGCGGATGGGGCTGGTGGCGTGGGTGTAATGATCCACCCCCAGGCTGGAATGTTTGCCCGGGGTGGTGGTGATATCCACCGGGTTCAACAGGCGGCGCTGCCTGAAATGCAGGAATAGGTCATCCGGACGGCCTTCCTCGATGGGCTCCCGTGGTTCGGCCTGGGTGCGGTAAAGCCCGGGCACCTCTTGCTCGTCCAAAAAGCGCCCCACCAGGGTGTTGGCCAGGATGGCGGTCTCCGCCACCATCTCGCGGCTGGGCCCGTTGCGCTCCAGGAGGCGCACCCGCACTTGATATTCCTCGTCCACGCCAACCAGCACCTCCGGCAGCGGCAGGAAGTAGGCCCCCGCCTCGCCGCGCTTGCGGCGCATGGCGTCACAGGCGGCCAAGAGCCCCTTCAGGCGCGGGTCGCCGTCCTCCAGCATCTGGTCGGCCTCGTCATAGGTGAGACGCTTGTGCACTTTCAGGATGCTGCGCATGAATTCAAAACCCAGGACATTGCCCTGGTCGTCCAGGCGCGCCAGGCAGCTTATGCCGGGCCGGCTTTCGCCTTGGCGCAGGGAGAGTGCGTCCTCGCTCAACTCCGGCGGCAGCATGGGGATGCGGGTGTCGGGCATATAAAGAGTGGTGGCGCGTTCCATGGCCTCAGAGTCCAAGGCATCGCATGGCGGCAGCAGGGCGGCAGCGTCGGTTATGTGCACTCCCAGGGTGCCGCCGCCGTTCTCATCCGGCTCAAAGGAAAGGGCGTCGTCGAAGTCGGTGGTATAGAGGCCGTCGATGGTGAAGGTATAGAGATCGCTCAGGTCATGGCGGTCGTCACCCAAGACGGTGGCCGGCGATATTGCGCGGGCGCCTTCCTCGACTTGCGGCTCAAAATCGCTGGGCAGGCCTTCCTTCATGAGCGGCAGGTTGGCGTGGGGGGGAAGGGCGCCCAAACGAACCAAGAGCTTGAAAAGCTGTCGCCGGCCGCCGATTTCGGCCAGGGAGACAATCTCCTTGGCTTTCTTGGCTTGCAGGGCGTCGTCTTCGAAAACCAATAATTCGGTCAAGATCTTTAAAAGGCCCTCGGGCGCCGGCGAGGCTGGCTTTTCCTTGCGAGAGGCGGGCAAGGAGCGCAGATAATCCACAGCCAGGTCGACTTCTTCCCGGTGGGCGGTTTCGCGTTCCTGCTGAACCCGCTTTTGCTCAAGCTGCTCGGCCGTGAGCGGCACGTAGTCGCCACCGGACAAGCGGAAGTGCAGGCGCTCATAAAAAAGCGCGCGCAGCATCGCGGCCGCATGGTCGGACCCCGCGTCCTGGCCGAACTGCAACTCGGCCAGGTCCTGCAAGGGCACCAGGTCCTTTTCTTCGTGCACCAGCTCCCACAGCTCGGGGACGTTGACTTGGGCGGCAAGTTTCTCCCGGCGCTGGTCGACTTCGGCCAGGTAAGCGGCCAGATCTTGGCGGGGCCGTTCCGGGGAAATGGACCCCGGAGAAATATGCAGCGCCCGGCCGGCGGGCAGGGCCATCTGACGGTCGGATGCGGTCAAAACACCCCAGCGGCTTTTCTTGGCAGACTGCACCATCGCAAGCATGATGCGATTTTTTTCAATAAATTCTACTAGATGACCAACGGGGTCCATGAAAACACCCGGTCCGGGGCTGATGTGAAAAATGGAAAACCAGTCTACCGGCCACCATGGGTAGTGTCAACTTGTGCGGCGTGCTACAAATGGTATGATATGTCAAATATCCTTGGGAGGAAAGCATGCCCAAACGTATTCGCCTGCCTTTACTTCTTTTGGGGATAGTGTTTTTTGTGGTTTCCAGCGCAACCGCGCTTCAGGCCGGGGAACCGGTTAATTTCAACCTGCCCACCGTGGACGGCGGCCGCCTCAAGCTGTCCGATTTCCGGGGCAGGTTGGTGGTGGTGGAATTTTTCGCCAGTTGGTGCAGCCCCTGCAAGGCGGCCATGCCCAAGCTGGAGGAACTGCACAAGCGCTACCGCAACCGGGGGCTCTCGGTGATCGCCTATTCGGTGGACGAGGGCGGCCTTAAGAAGATCAAGCCTTTCGTGGCCCGCTTGGGCATCAATTTCCCGGTGGTGTTGGGCAGCTTGCAGGAAGCCCGCCGGATGGACCCGGTGCGCTATTTGCCCACCACGCTTGTCATCGACCCCCAAGGCAGGATAGTGAGCCGGATGGTGGGCGGCGCCACCATGAGCAATCTTGAAAACGCGGTGCTGGCCTATATGCCAAAGGCCGCGCCCCGTCCGCCGGTTTCGGCCAAAGTCGATCGCCGCAAGGAAGGCGAGAGCCGCTTTGCGCGGGTTTGGGTGCAGGACAACCAAATCCTGCAAGGCTACCGCGGGGTCTATTTCCACGTGATGGCCGACGTGGCCGATTTGCCGGCCGAGCAGGGGCTATGGCTGGCGTTAAGCATGAGGCCCGAGGCCCGGGTGGGCAGCGGCCTGGCTCCGGTGGCGGACGCCAAACCGCTTTACCAACGCATCGATGACCCCACCCGCAGCCACCACATACTTTTCGTGCGTTGCGAGCAGTTTCCTCCCGCGCCCCTGGGCGGCATTTACCGTGTTTGGGTGACCATCCTGGGCCAAAACCAGAGGCCGGTGGAAAAGAGCGGAGAATTCATCCTGCGCAACCCCGGCTGCCACACCGCGCAAGCCAGATGAGGCTAGGCGCGTCCCAAGCGAAACGTGCCTAGCCAAGGTTTCGCAATCCTCAAGGACCTGGCCCGGCGGCGCTGGTGGCTCCTGGTCATAGGCTTCCTGGCTCTGGTGGCGGTGGACCTGGCCCAACTCTACGTGCCCCGCCTCATCAAGTTCGCGGTGGACGACCTGACCGCGGGCACCGCTACTTCCCGTTCGTTGCTGATCCTAGGCCTGGCCATATTCGGTCTGGCCGCGGTCATGGCCGGCTTGCGCATCCTTTGGCGGCCCATGCTCTTCGGCTACGCCCGCGCAGCGGAACGCGACCTGCGCCGGAGCCTTTTCGATCATATGCAGGGCATGCATCTGGGCTATCTCAACGACAACCCGCCCGGCGAGCTCATGGCCCGGGCCACCAACGACCTGAACAACATCCGCATGGCTGCGGGCATGGGCATGGTGGCGGCGGTGGACGGCTTTTTCATGGGCCTGGCCGCCTTGGGCTTCATGCTGTACATCAGCCCGCTCTTGACCCTCCTGGCCATCCTGCCCATGCCGGCGGTGGTGCTCCTCACCCGGGCCCAGAGCAAGAAAATGCATCAGGGCTACATAGACGTGCAGGAATCCTTTTCCGCCATGACCGAGCAGGTGCGCGAAGTCTTGAGCGGCATCCGCCTGGTCAAGGCTTACGGTCTGGCCGGCCGGGAAATGGGCCGCCTGGCCAAAAGCGGCCGGGGCTACTTGGAATTCAACTTAAACCTGGCGCGGGTGCTGGGGCTTTTCTTCCCCATGATGGCGCTTTTCACCAACCTGGGCTTGGCCGTGGTGCTGGGGGCGGGTGGAACCATGACCGTGTTCGGCCAGATCACGCCGGGCGATTACGTGGCGTTTTCGGCCTATCTGAACATGCTGACCTGGCCCATGATGGCCTTGGGCTGGGTGGTGAGCCTCATCCAGCGGGCCAAGGCTTCCTTGGGGCGGGTGGATCAAATCTTAAGCGCCCAGCCCGAGGTGAATGATCCGGTCCGGCCTGAGAGTCTGCCCGGGGATCAGCCGCTGGACTTGGCGGTGCGTGGTCTCAGCTTCACCTATCCCGGCGAGCGGCAGCGGGCCCTAAAGGAAGTGAGCCTTTCCCTTCCGGCCCAGGGCAAGGTGGCGGTGGTGGGGCGCATCGCCAGCGGCAAGAGCACTCTTTTGCATTTGATGACCAGGCTCTACGAGCCCGCGCCGGATTCAATTTATCTGGCCGGGGTCGATGTCCGCAAGCTGCGGCAAGAAGATCTGCGCTCCCGGGTGGTGCTGGTTACGCAGGAAGCGTTTCTTTTTTCAGCCTCGGTCCGTTTCAACCTGACCTTGGGCAAGCCCGGGGCCAGTGAGGAAGAGATGTGGGCCGCGCTGAGAGCGGCCGACCTGGCCGAGGATGTGGAAGCCCTACCCCAGGGGCTGGACAGCCAATTGGGCGAAAAGGGCCTCAATCTCTCGGGCGGCCAGCGGCAGCGCCTGGCCTTGGCCCGCGCCCTATTGGTGGACCCGCCCATACTGCTCCTGGATGATCCGCTCTCGGCGGTGGACACCGAAACCGAAGGCCGCATCCTGGCCACCCTGGGCCAGCTGCGCCAAGGGCGCGCCAGCTTGATGGTGAGCCACCGTTTGACCAGCGTGGCCTTTGCGGACCGCATATATGTGCTGGACAAGGGCAGGGTGATCGAAAAGGGCGGCCACCAAGAGCTCATGGATTTGGGCGGCGTGTACCATACGCTATTTGCGGAGCAGGCCCTCTTGGCCGAGTTGGAGGGTTAGGCCCATGCCGGTGTGGGACTACGGTTATATGGAGGACGATAAGCTGGGGAGGCCCTATGACGCCAGCCTGCTAAAGCGCTTGGCTTCCTACGCCCGTCCCCAGTTTAAGCTTCTGCTCTTGGCCGCGCTTCTGATATTGTTCAACACCGGCCTGGACCTTCTGCTGCCCTATCTGACCCGCACCGCCAACGACTCCTATATCGTACGCCAGGCCTAGCAGCTTGAGCAGGGCAAGGCTACGCCCCA
>CAZDRW010000054.1:1238-11723 GCA_964507555.1 uncultured Desulfarculaceae bacterium | reverse complement strand
CAATGGCATCTGCGCCTGTGGTTCAATATTCACCTGATTCGGATAATCACCGTCTTACGCATATTTAACAAACGGTTGACCCCTTGAACCACCCGGCCAGGTGGGATAGACTGGTCTCGCCGCCTTAACAGCACGGCGAAATCGTTATTTTTTCCGTGGGACTAGGATAGGTCGCGGCTTATAAGCCAGGCCTTGACGATAAGTGATTCAGGCTTCGGACGAATTTGGGGCCAGCGTGGCCCGATCGCCAATGGCTAAAGCGGAACGGCAGAGCTTGTAATGCCCGGAATAGGCCTCATAGGTTTTGGCAGAGTGGGCCGCGGCCTGCTGCGCGCGTGGTGCGAACGCGGGCGCTTGCAGGAGTTGCGCCTGGTGGCCGAGATTAATCCCTGCGGCCGCGATCCAGAAAAGCTTACCGCCAATCTGGCCTATCTGCTGGCCGCTGACAGCGCGGCGGGCGCTTTTCCGGTCTCCGTATCGGCCCGGGGTACCAGCCTGGTCCTAGACGGCCGCGAGGTGCCCATCGTCTTTGACCAAAGGCCCGACCAAGTGGATTGGCCCGCCTTTGGGGTCCGCCTTTTAGTGGAGGCCTCCGGCGACGCCGCCTCGGTGAAAGCGGCGGCCGGGCTGGCGGCAGACGGAACCCTAAAAATTGTCATAACCCGCTCCGAGGCCGAGGCCCAAGCCACCTTGGTCCGCGGAGTCAACTGGGACGCCTACGATCCCGCCGCCCATCATGTGATATCCTGCAGCACCTGCACCGCCAACGCCTTGGCCCCGGTGCTGATGGTGCTGGACAAGGCTTTCGGAGTCGAGCACGCCTCCCTGCTTTCCGTGCATCCCGCGCTTTCGGGAGACACTTTGCTGGACGGCCCGGACCTCGATTTCACGGCGGGCCGCTCCGGTCTTTCCGTGCGGCCGGTTCCCTCCGAAGTGGCCAACACTACCGCCCAGGTCCTCCCCCAGATGGCGGGACGGCTGGTCTCCATGAGCCTGAGAGTGCCCACGACCGTAGTCAATGCGCTTTACGCCGACCTGCTTTTGACCCACCCCCCGGCCTCGCTGCAGCAAGTGATCGGCGTTTTGGAAACTGAAGCATCGGGCAGGCTGGCCGGCGTGCTGGCCCTGGAGCGGGGGATATTAGGCCGCTCCCGGCCCGCGGTGGACTTCGCCGGCAACCCGCATTCAGCTGTGCTCGATCTCAATTGGCTTGCCCTGACTGGTGCCCTGTTGCGCGTGCTTATCTGGCACGACAACGAATACGCCTACTGCCAGAGGGTGGCGGACACCCTGGAGATGATCGACCGCCATCTGGCATGAGATCCTGGAGGCCCCATGGAAACCAGCAAGCACGGTTATCCCCGTGCATTGATCCTGAAGAATGGCGAGGAAGTTTGGCTGCGCCTATTGGACCCAGCAGAAGACGAGCAGCGGATATTTGACTTTTACGGGCGGCTATCCGCGGACGACCACTGGTATCTCTGGCATGATGTCAGCGACGAAAAAGTGGTACGCGAATGCATCCTTGGTTTTGACCGCCGCTTGGTTTTGCCGGTGGTGGCGCTCAATGAAGCCGAGCAAATAGTGGGCAAGGGAACCCTTTACCGCCACTTCCCCGGAGCCAGAGGACACGTAACCAGGGTGCGGTTGGTGATTGACCCTGCCTACCGCAATCAGCGTTTGGGCACCTATCTCTTGATGGATATGATTCAGCTGTCGGTCAATCTGGGGCTTAAGATAATCATGGCCGACTTCATCAAGGGAGTGGAGGACAACGCCATCCGCGCCGCCCGCAAGCTGGACTTTTTCGAGCAAGCCGTGCTGCCGGATTACGCCAAGGACCGCCGCGGCAACAACTACGACCTTGCCTTGATGATGAAGCGAATCCACAGCGGCTACGACGACTTCTAGCCAGTATTGAAGCGACGCCTATGCCGCAGCGACAGACCAAGCCTTTTGACACCCCCAAGGGTCCGGTGGAGTTGATCACCTATGTGACCCCGGATGACCTGGCGGGCTGGTCGCTGGACCAGGGCATCGGCCAATTTTCTTCTTACCGCTCGCTTTTGACCAGCCAGGAAAGCCTGGCCAAGATCGCGGCCAACCCGGAAGCCAATCTTTGCCTGGCCCTGGCTCAAGGCAGCAATGTTGTCGGTTTCTGCGTAAGGAGGCCGCCCCAGCCCGGCGAGCGCTGGGCCGAAATGAATCCGCCCATCATGCACGAGGTGTTCGGCGAAAACGCCAGGGGCTGGCGCGATCTAAAACTCATGAAACCCATGCTGGAGCTGGTGGTTCAGGAGGAGGCCAACGATGACCGCATCCTGTACATCGTGGGCTATTCCTGGCACTGGGACCTGGACTTTACCAAAAAAGACGTGCACGCCTACCGCGACACCATCATCCACCTCTTGCAGCCCTTGGATTTCAGGCAATACCCCACCAACGAACCCAACGTCAGCCTGCGCTCGGAGAACCTGTTCATGGCGCGTATCGGCAAAAACCTAGACAAGCCCATGAAAAAGCGCTTCACTAACCTGCTGTTCGGCATAACCGAGGATTAGCCCATGGCCCAGCTCATTCGCGTGCTGAACCTCATCGCCCGGCTCAACGTGGGTGGGCCGGCCAAGCATGTGGGCTGGCTCATGGCCGGCCTGGACCCGGCCCGCTTCGAGCAGCGCCTTATTTCCGGCCCGGTCCCGGCAAACGAGGATGACATGGGGCCGTGGCTGGAGAACCAAGGCGTTCACTGTGAGATTATTCCCAGCTTGGGCCGGGAAATTAGCCCTGCCAAAGACCTGGCGGCGCTGAAGGCCGTATTGGCCCAATTGAAGCAATTCCGCCCCCACGTAATCGCCACCCACACGGCCAAGGCCGGCTTTCTGGGCCGTCTGGCCCTTATGTTGTACCGGCCCACGGCCAGAGCCCAAGGCTGGCCCGAGCCCAAGTGCGTGCACACCTTCCACGGTCACGTGTTCCACGGCTACTTCAGCCCGGCCAAGACCAGGCTCTTTCTTTTCCTGGAGCGCGTGCTGGCCGAACGCGCTACCTGGCGTATCGTTGCCATCAGCCCCCGCATGTTCGAGGAAATCCACGGCCGCTATAAAGTGGGCCGGGCTGAGCAGTTCGTGGTGCTGCCTCTCGGCATCGATCAGGCGCCCTTTGCCGATCCCGTCCCCGGTCGCAGGCGTTTCCGCAGCGAACTGGGGGTGGGCGCGGATGAATACTTGATCGGAGCCGTGGGCCGGGTGGCGCCGGTGAAGAATTACAGCCTCTATCTGGAGGCAGCCTCCCGCCTGAAGACCCAAGAGCCCGCGCTTTATGAGCGTTGCCGGTTTGCGCTGATCGGCGGCGGCTCGGAAACCGAGATGGCCGAGCTGGCAGGCCAGGCCGAATCATTGGGCATTGGCGAGAAGATCATTTTTTTGGGCAACCGTTCCGACCCGGAGAACTTTTTCCCCGGCCTGGATGCGCTGATGCTCACCAGCCTGAATGAGGGCACCCCCATGTCCATCCTGGAGGCCGGTGCCTGCGGACGGCCGGTGGCGGCCACGGCGGTGGGAGGCGTGCCTGATCTTCTGGGACCGATCGAGGAGGAGCTGAGCGGCTTCACCTGCCGCCGGCGCGGCCTCACCGCGCTCAGCGGAGATGCCGCGGGCCTGGCCGCGGCCCTGGCTTGGCTGATGAAGGAACCCGCCCGGCAAAAAGCCCTGGGCGGGTCCTTGAAATCCTACGTGGCGGCCGAGCACGGCCGCGAGCGCCTTATTGCCGCTATGGCTGATCTATACAATTCGGCCAAGGATCAAGCATAGAAGCCCTGGATAACCTCCACCACCCGCTCTTTTTGCGCCATGGTAAGTTCGGGATAGATGGGGATGGCCAGCACCTCGGATGCGGCCTTTTCCGCCATGGGCAAATCGCCCGGTGCATAGCCCAGGTTGGCGAAGCACTCGGCCAGATGCAGGGGAGTGGGATAGTAAACCGCATTCCCGATCTTGGCCTCGTTCAAGCGCTGCATAAGCCCAGCCCTGTCCTGCACCCGGATCACGTATTGGTTGAAAACATGGCTCTGGGCCACCTCGGGCCAAGCCCTGAAAGGCAAAGAAATCCGCCCGCGATCCAGGAGGCCGCACTGGGTGAAAAGGCGGTCGTAGTCGGCTGCGTTCTGGCGCCGCGCCGCGCTCCAGCCGTCCAGGTGCTTCAGCTTGACGCTGATAACCGCGGCCTGCACCGCATCCAAACGGAAGTTGCCGCCAACGTAGAGATGCCGGTATTTTTCCTTGGGATGGGAGCCGTGGGTACGCATTGATCTGAGTTTCACCGCCAGATCATCGTCCCGGCAGGTGATCAAGCCGCCGTCGCCAGCGCCGCCCAGGTTCTTGGAGGGGAAGAAGGAGAAGCAGCCCGTATCGCCGATGGAGCCTATGTTCTCCAAGGCTCCGTCATGCCTAGGGTGAACCGCCCCGATGGTCTGTGCCGCGTCTTCGGCCACCATGAGACCGTGTTTATTGGCCATTTCCATCAGCGGAGTCATGTCGGCGGGCTGGCCGAACAAATGCACCGGGATCATGGCCTTGGGCCTGGCGGGCAGATCCTCCCTGGCCAGCAGCTCGGCCACCTTGGCCGGGTCCAGGTTGTAGGTGTCAGGGTCTATGTCGGCAAACAGCGGCACCGCCCCCAAACGCACGATGGAGCCCACGGTGGCGAAAAAGGTGAAAGGCGTGGTCACCACCCCATGTCCCGGCCCCACCCCCAGGGCCATGAGCGAAAGCAGCAGGGCGTCGGTCCCGGAAGAGACGCAGATGGCGTGCGGGACTTTCAAATAGGCAGCCAATTCTTCTTCCACGCGGTTCACGTGCGGACCCAGGATAAAAGCCTGCTGCTCAAAGACTTCCGTCACCCTGGTCATTATCTCGTCCTTGATGGTGGCGAACTGAGCTTTTAAGTCTAAAAGGGGCACGGGCGCAGTAGATGGGGACATGGCTGGCTCCTTTAAATAACCCGGCGAGGGCTTGCTAATCCCGCCGCAATAAGACAAAGTGAGGCATGCTTAACCTAAACACCATATTGGGCTAGGTTTATCACGAAAGGTGGCTTTGTGGAAGCCAGGATTAAAGAGGTGGCCCTTCTTCTACACCGGGCCAATGCCAGCGTGGCGCTTACCGGGGCCGGCATCAGCGTCGAAAGCGGCATTCCCGCTTTCCGAGGAACGCAGGGTCTGTGGGAACGCTATGATCCCATCGAATACGCCAGCATAGAAGCCTTCCGCGCCAACCCGGCCAAAGTATGGAACATGCTGCTGGAATTGGATGAGCTGGTGCTGGCGGCCAGGCCCAATCAGGCCCATCACGCCTTGGCCCGCCTGGAAAGCCTGGGCCTACTTTCGTCAGTGGTAACCCAAAATATCGACGGCCTGCACCAGGCGGCGGGCAGCCGCCACGTGGTGGAGTTTCACGGCTCGGGCCGGCGCCTGCGTTGCCTTAGCTGCGGGCGCCAGGTGAGGCGCAATGAAATCATGATGGACCAAATGCCACCGCGCTGCGGTTGTGGCGGCCTGGTCAAGCCGGATGTGGTGTTTTTCGGAGAACCGATCCCGGACCGCGCGGCCATGACCGCCTTTGCCCTGGCCAGCGCCTGCCAGGTCATGCTGGTGGTGGGGACCTCCGCCGTGGTGGCGCCGGCCAGCCAGCTTCCACTCATGGCCAAGCGCGCCGGAGCCACCGTGGTGGAGATCAACCTGGAACCTTCCCTGATTTCGCAAGGGGTGTCGGATTATATTTTCCAAGCCAGCGCCAGCCAGGTTCTCCCCCTGTTGGTGGCCGCAGTGGAGGCGCTGGGAGACAGACCTGAGTAAGCCATGTCCAGCCGACTTAGCATCTGCCACCTAATCACCACCACCAGCGCCGGCGGCGCCGAGAAGCAGCTTTTGACCCTGCTGGCCAACAGCCCGGAGTCCCTGGAGCACACCGTCATTGGCCTGCAGGCGGCAGGCGAGCTGGCGCCCGCCATGGAGGCCGCCGGGGCCCGGGTAATAAGCCTCGGCCTAAAGCCCGGCTTCAAGGCGCTCACCCAAGGTCCCGGCCTGGTCCGGCGTGCCTTGCAAAAGGCGCAGCCCAAGGTGGTGCACACCTGGCTTTATCACGCGGATTTGTTTGGCGCCTTGGCCAAGCGCCCGGACGATGGCATCCCCTTGGTTTGGGGGGTGCGCAATTCCGACCTGAAATTATCCATGTCAACCCGCCTGGTGCTGAAAGCCTGCGTGGCGCTTGCCAAGCGGCCCGCAGCCATCGTGGCCAACAGCCGTTCCGGCGCGGATTGGCACCTTCAATTGGGCTACCCGCCCGGAAAAATGCGGGTTATCCCCAACGGCTTTGACACTGACCGCTTCCGGCCCGAGGCCCAAGCCCGCCCAAAGGCGCGAGAGGCCTTAGGCATCCCGGAAGACGCGTTGGTCGTGGGGAGGGTGGCCCGGCTGGATGCGGCCAAAGACTATGCCGGCTTGGCCGCAGCCGCCCGCCTTGCTCTCCAGCAACAGCCCAACCTGTTCTTTTTACTTATTGGCCGGGGCGTTGAAAGCGGAAGCCCCCGGATGACGCCTTGGCGCGAGCCGCTCTTGGCAAGCCGCTCACTGCTCCTGGGATACCGTGAAGATGTTCCGCTATTGCTGAACGCCATGGACCTGCACGTATCCAATTCATTATCCGAAGGCTTGTCCAACGTGGTGGGCGAGGCCATGGCCAGCGGCCTGCCCAGCGTGGTGACCGATGTCGGCGACAGCCGGGAGATGGTGGGAAACTCTGGCCGCGTTGTGGCGCCGGCCCAACCGGAGGCCCTGGCCGCGGCGCTGGTGGAGATGGCCGGCCTGGGCCGCGATGAACTCCTCAGCCTGGGCCAAGCCGCCCGGGCCCGCATCAAGGAACTTTATTCAGTAAATGCCATGGTGACCGCTTACCATGATCTTTATCGGTTGCTTTCCGGCGAAACAGCCGGGACAGATGCCTGAGGCGCAGCCTGCCTCACCTCCACTCTGTCCAGATTCAAATCACATTCGCGCTCCAAACATGATGCCCAACTCACCGTGATATTATGCACCCCTTGCTTGACCGGTCCCAGTTCCACCAGGGCAGAATCCTGATCTACCGGCCAAGGCTGTTCAAACAATCTTCCGTCCAGGGATAAAGACACCCGGCCTACAGCCTTGGGTTTGCCCACCAGCTTCACGTCGGCATCGCCGCCCGCGAAGTAGAGCCGGCAACTAAGGTTTCCTCCGTCGGACAGGCTTTGACCACGCACCGCGCCTGGTCCGTGACCCAGCGCCCATGGCCGCGCTTTCAGGGACCTCATGCCTTCCGCCTCGATTGAGGTTACATGAGCAAGAGCCCCCCAAGCCAACCCCCCCATAACCAAGGCTCCGCAAATCAGAACCAAAGCTAAAACCTCATGGCGGCTCAGATCGCGTTCCGGCGGGTAGTCATCACGCCCCGTATAGCGCCAGACAGGTATCGCCCAAAGCAAAAACAGCGCCGCCGAGCCCACTAGCCAGGGCACCAAGACCAACGTAGGTGTAAGCAGGCTGGGCAGCAATTGGCGCAGGAACAGCCCCAGGGCTTCTTCCAATGAGGCCACCAGCGGATTGACGCCGGTGGGCAGACTATAGCGCCAAATCGGAACCAAAGTTATCAGCCAAGTATAGGACAGGCTGAGCACCAGGGGTATCAGGGCCCATAAGCGCCACCAGGGCTTGCGAAGCCCGGATAGCGCCATGGCCAAAGGCAGCGCCAGGGCCGGCAAGACCACCGCGATGAGCCGTCCGGGGCCGGCTTGCCCTCCATACCACAAATGCCAGCGTATCAGGCACACGGCGGCGAAGTACAGTATTGCCGGCGTCAGCGCCAATAAGGCGGCTCGGGGCCTCAAGGCCAAGCAGGCAGGCAGGCCCGCCAAGGCCAATAATAATATGGGGGCGGCTATGAATACCCCATAGGTCTGATCCAGAAACAGGCCTGCCCAGGCGTGGCCAGCAGCGCGCCAGAGCGAGGGAGCGCCTTGCATTTCCGCCAAGATCTCGCCCCAAGAAAAAACTATGGCTTTGGGCCACCAGGCTTGAGGCACCAACCAGATAGCGGCGGCGGCAAGGCAGCATAAGGCGAAAAATGATATGAACGCCCCCCGCCATCCCCAGCGCCGCCATAAGAGGTCCACTCCTGCGCAAGCCAACAGGCCGCCGCCCAGGGCGGCCATACGCAGCTTGAGCCAGCCCAGCATGCCGGCAACCGCCACCACCCCCAAGCCAGCCGCCAAAGCATGCCGGTCCATCCTGGTCAGCAGCCGCAGGCCTAAAACAAATAACAGCATGGCCGGCACATCGGGCAGGACCTGTTGTCCGGCCACCCACACCGGCGCCGAAAGGACCAGCAAGGCCGTGGCTGCGGCCGCTGGCTTTCTGGCTACCCCCGTTTCATCCAGCCAGGCCAACATTTGACAGGCCATTAAAGCCATAAGCGCCGCGAAGGCGATCAGCACTCCCAAACGCCCGCCAACGGCCAGCAAAGGAGATAGGAAAAGCGCGAAAACAGAATCCTGGCTGATCGCAGGTAATATCCCCTCGGCGCTGCTATCCCAATAAAAACCGGCGGCGGCTTGCGCTTGAGCCTGCTGACTCCCAAGAAAGCCTGGCCCCCGCCGCATGGCTTCGGCCTCCAGCAGCCAGCCCGCCTCCTCATTGGTGCATGATACGGCCTGGTTGAGCCAGCCGGCAGCCAGACCAAGCACCACCCAGGCCGCGATGAATACAACAACCTGCGCCCGGGCGCTTAGAGCTTCGGATTTTCCCGGCAGGGGGCTTAGGTGCGCTTTCCACAAGAAGCGAAAAAGGACCGCCGCCTTGAAACTCAGCGTGCCCAGGAAAATGATTCCCGTGGCCAAAAAACCATTGCCCAATTCACGCCAGATGACCGGGAGCAACACCATTACCGGCAGGACGAGATATGAAACCGCTTCTTGACGCAGGCCCTCGCGGATAGCCGGCTGCGCCATGCTGCGGCGTTCAAGGGGTATCAGCAATATGAGCAGGACCATGGCCAGGCTGGGCAAGACCACCGACGCCGGCAGGGCCAGGGATACAAAAAGCTGCAGGCCTTCCGGCCGGGCGGCTTGGGCCAAGGCGCCCAAGGTGGGTTTATCCGGCAGCCCTTGATGAACCCAAAGCAGGTTTAGGAGGCTGGAGCATACCAAAGCGGCCGCCACCCCCACTGCTAAAAAAAGAAGCAGGGTGCGTGGGGCTATTTCGGCGGTGGTTTGCTTGTCCAACCTGGGACTCACTAGCGCCATCCAGCAGAGTCGTTTGTCAAAGCGATCTATTTTCTGCAATATCCCACACAAAGCCTGGCTTGGGCAAGCTCTGGTCCATCCATGCCAACAGGATTCATAATGGTCTATCTGCTATACTTGCTCCCGGCCAGGCGGGCAGGAGCGGGGACTCGTTGCGGTTTGGCAATGGCTCAATTTTTTCACCCTGGGTTCGTGGGATGGTGCGATAGTTTAGAGGTTATCGGCGCGCCATAAGGCTCATTGACATATTCAGCTTTGCTGCCATAACCTTAGATTCGTTGCCCCACACCTCGAGCGCTGGCAAAACCTGTGCGCCTCAAGTTGCGATTCGTAGATAAAATATGTTTGCAGGATCGCCTATTTATTATTTTTGCCCCGCGGGTTCAGATTCACGCAACCGGCAGTTCTTTATTATTACTTGCCGTGGGTAAAAGCGATTATCAAAGGCTGACGAGCATATGGGAAAACGCGCGTTAATTTTAGGAGTCACAGGCCAGGACGGCGCCTTCCTGGCTGAGTTTTTGTTGAAAAAGGATTACCTGGTGCATGGAGTCAAACGCAGGGCCTCCATGTTCAATACCGGCAGGGTGGACCACCTCTATCAAGATCCCCATCTGCCCGGCACCAATTTCTTTTTGCACTACGGCGACATGACCGACGCCACCAACCTCTTGCGGATTCTGCAACTGGTCAAGCCGGATGAGATCTATAACCTGGCCGCACAGAGCCATGTTGATGTTTCCTTCGAGACCCCGGAATACACGGCCAACTGCGACGCCTTGGGGGCCTTGCGCGTGCTGGAAGGCATCCGCATTTTGGGCTTGGCCGAAAGCGCCCGCTACTATCAAGCCTCCACCAGCGAGCTCTACGGCCTGGCCAGGGAGACTCCCCAGACCGAGAGCACTCCTTTTTATCCCCGCAGCCCTTACGCGGCAGCCAAGCTCTACGCCTATTGGATCACGGTCAACTACCGCCAAGCCTATAATCTCTTCGCCTGCAACGGCATTCTCTTCAATCACGAATCTCCGGTGCGCGGCGAGACTTTTGTCACCCGCAAAATCACCCGCGGCGTTTCGCGCATCAAGCTGGGCCTGCAGGACAGGCTTTACTTGGGCAACCTGGATGCCAAGCGCGACTGGGGCCATGCCAAAGATTACG
>CAZDRW010000054.1:0-1219 GCA_964507555.1 uncultured Desulfarculaceae bacterium | reverse complement strand
TGCTGCAGCAGGATGAACCCGATGATTTCGTCATAGCCACCGGCAAGCAGCATTCGGTGCGGGAATGCGCGGACCTGGCTTTCAAGCGGGCCGGCCTGGAGATTGCCTGGCGCGGCGAAGGGGCGGCCGAAGAGGCCGTCCTGGTTGCGGCCGGTTCTGACGCGGAATGCCTTCCGGGCAGCGTGGTGGTCAGCATAGACCCTGATTACTACCGCCCCACCGAAGTACCCAGCCTCTTGGGCGACGCTTCCAAGGCCAAGGCCAAATTGGGGTGGGAGCCATCCATAGGATTTCAGGACCTGATAAATGAAATGGTGGATGAGGACCTGCAGCACGCGGCTCAGGAAGTGCTTCTGCGCAAGCAAGGCTATTACACGCCCAATTATTTTGAGTAACCCTTGATGAGTGTCTTACCGCCCGCAAGGCGGGGGAGATAGATTTGCCGTGTGCGGACTGGCGGGTTTCCTACAAACCGGCGGCGGGGATCAGGCCCGGATGCAAGCCATGGCCCAGGCCATGGCCGACACCCTGAGTCATCGCGGTCCCGACGACAGCGATGCCTGGTCCGAGGATGCCTGCGCCCTGGGCCACCGGCGCTTATCGGTAATCGATCTTTCGCCCCATGGCCGCCAGCCCATGCTTTCCCACGATGGCCGCTGGGCCATCGTCTACAACGGCGAGTTCTATAACTACAGGCAGCTGCGCGCCGATCTGGAACACTTCGATCCCGGCCTGATAGGAACCTGGCGGGGCACCTCCGACACGGAGGTTTTTTTGGAGGCGGTGAGCCGCTGGGGAGTGGACGGGGCCGCCCGTCAAGCCAACGGCATGTTCGCCTTCGCCTTGTGGGACCGCAGGGAGCGCCTGCTTCATCTTGGCCGCGACCGCTTGGGAGAAAAACCGCTTTACTATGCTTGGATGGGGGAATTTTTTCTTTTCGGTTCAGAGTTGAAGGCGCTGCGCGCGCATCCATCCTTCAACGCCGGCATCGACCGCGGCGCCTTGGCCCTTTACCTGCGTCACAACTATGTGCCCGCACCCTATTCCATATATCAGGGCGTAGCCACGCTACCCCCGGCTTCTTTGCTCACCATATCCCCGGCAAGACCCGGCCACTCTCCACAACCCCGAGTCTACTGGAGCGTGCGCCAGGCCTGCGAAGCGGGTGTGGCCCAACCCTACCTGGGCGGCGAGGAAGAGGCCCTGGCCGAGTTGGAGG
>CAZDRW010000053.1:0-11792 GCA_964507555.1 uncultured Desulfarculaceae bacterium | reverse complement strand
CGGAAAGCGCCTTGCCGAAGCTGGGCATGTTCTTGAAATAGGGATGCATGAGAAGCCTCTCTTGAGAAATATCCGGCGGAAGGCCCGCCTAGGGCCTTCTGCCGGGTATGGTTTTCGAATCTAGCGGTTGGCCTTCCTCAAACCCAGGTAGTCCAGCGCGGTGATCCACTTGCAGATGTTGGCGCTGCCTTCCACCATGAAGTAGGTGGGCGCGTCACGGTAGAAGCGGGCCACCGGGTATTCGGTGGAATAGCCGTAGGCTCCCAGGATGCGCAGGGCGTAATTGGAGCACATGGAGGCGACCTCGCCGGACTTGTACTTGGCCATGGCCACTTCCAGGGTGTTGCCCAGGTTGCCGTTGTCTTTTTGCACGGCGGCCTTGTAAACCAAAAGCCGGGCGGCCTCGATCTCGATGGCCATCTGGGCCACCTGGTCCTGGACCATTTGGAAGGTGCCGATGGGCTTGCCGAACTGCTCGCGCTCGTTGGCGTACTTGATCACCTCGTCCAGGCAGGCCTGGGCCAGGCCCACGCCGCCGGCGGCGGCCGAACGCCGGGTCTGGTTCAAGGAGCTGAACACGATCTTGGCGCCGTCGCCCTCCTTGCCCAATAGGTTCTCCTTGGGCACCTTGACGTTATCCATATAGATCTCGCCGGTGGGGGAGGAGCGGGAGCCCAGCTTGTCCAAATCGGTGACCGAAACGCCGGGCACCAGGTTGCCGTCCTCATCGCGCAGCTGGGCCACAAAGGCGCTAAGGCCCTTGGAGCCGGCGCCTTTGTCCGTGTAGGCGTAATACAGAATGCAGGTGGCCACGCTGGCGTTAGAAATCCAGGTTTTGGACCCGTTGATTACGTAGTGGTCGCCCTTGTCCACGGCCACGGACTTCATGCCCATGACATCGGAACCGGCGTTGGGCTCGGTGATGCCGAAGCCGCCCATCCATTCGCCGGCCACCAGCTTGGGCACGTATTTTTTCTTGGCCGCCTCGGTGCCATAGCGGCAAATGCTGGCCGCGCAGCCCAAGGCCTGCATGTTCACCTGCACGCGCAGGGAGCTGGAAGCGCGGGCGATCTCTTCGGTGATAATCATGGCGGCCAGCCAGCCCATTTCGTTGCCGCCGTATTCTTCGGGAATAACGGTGCCGAAAAGGCCCAACTCGCCCATGGGCTTGATGACCTCTTCGTGGGGCAGGTAATGTTCCTCGTCCCACTTATCGGCATTGGGTGCGATCTGCTCTTTGGCAAAGTCGCGCACCATTTCCCGCAGCATATTCAGTTCTTCGCTAAGTTGGAAATCCATGTAACCCTCCTGATTGATAGTAGGGGCTGCCTAACAGTCCCCTCTGAATGTGCGCGGCTTATTGATGCCGCCGCGCTGCGGGCCGCAGCCCGCCGTTGTTTATCCTTGGTGCGTTAGCCCGTTTCCTTGCCGCGGCGCTTCACGGCCCTATTAGTGCCTCCCTCGCCGGGCAGTGGGGAATCACGGGCACTGTTCTTTAGTAGCCTGCGCATGGGCCGGGTCTAAGCCCCCGAACCGGGCGCGTCTTTGGTAAAAGCCAGGTTTCTGGCGATTATCAATCTCTGGACCTGGTTTGATCCATCGAAAATCTGTATTCCCTTTGCCACGCAGGACAAGAGACCGGCCAAGCTGTCGCTTTTAGCCATGGCCTGACCCATTACCTGGCCCGCCATTTCCGCCACCTGCATGGCCGTGTCAGAGGCGTAGAACTTGGCCATGGAAACCAGGGTTTCGATTTCCCTGGGATGGGCCCCTCCCCGGTCCAGCAGGGCGCAGGCGCGGTAATTGAGCGAGCGGCAAGCCTCCACCCGGGTTTGCATCTCGGCCAAAAGGAAAGCCACCGCTTGTTGACTGATCAGGTGGCGGCCTTCGCATCCCTCGGTGCGGGCGTGTTCAAGGGCCAGATTGAACAGCCCCTGGGCAGTACCCAGAGCCATGGAGGCGGCTCCCCAAACCCGCATGGGGTTGGCAACCTCGGTCAGCACGCGCCAGCCCTCGCCTTCGCCCCACAAGCGGTTTTTCACCGGCACCCTCACCTGGTCCAGATACATCTGGGTGGTGATGGAGCCGTGCAGGCCCATTTTTTTCTCCGGCGGACCAAAAGAAAGCCCCTCGGCATCCCTGGGGATGATGAGAGCGCTGATGCCAGCCGCTCTGGGCCCCGGGCCGGTGCGCACAAAGGTCATATAGTAACGCGCGTGCGGACCCAGGGTGATAAAGCTCTTGGTGCCGCTTACTATGTAAAAGTCGCCCTCGCGTTCAGCCTTGGTCTGCAAGGAGCCTGCGTCAGAGCCGTGGTCCGGCTCGGTCAGGCAAAAAGCCATGGGCTGATCGCCGGCCCGCAGCTCGCTAAAAAAACGGTCCTTTTGCTCCGCGCTGCCGGTCAAGGCGATGGTGCGTAAAACCGCGTTGGTGGGAAACACCAACAAGGCCGAACTGGGGCTTACCGTGGAAATGGTTTCCACCATAAGCGCCAGGCTTAAAGCGTCCGCCTCCGGCCCGCCATAGGCCTTGGGCATGGCCAAGGCAAAGAGCTTCTCCCTGCTGAAGGCATTAAAGGCCCGCTGCGGGAATTCGTGGGTGCCTTCGATCAGAGCGGCGTGGGGCGCAATCACCCTGTCGACGATGTCTTGCACCCGTTTTTTAAGACCCAGATGGGCGCTCTGCAAAAAAGGCATTACCTCACCACTTGCTGCCTCGGTCAGACTGGCGCACGCTTAAGGTCTAACCTTTGCCGCTTCGCTCTATATAGCCCAAGGCGGCAAATATGGCAAGAAAAATGGAGGCTACATTATAGCTGTTTCGTGGCGAAATTAAAGCAAAAAACCCTTTTGGCGCTATATAGGGCCCACGCTAGGTTTGGTTAGTGGTTATAGATGGTTAACCCGTAAGATATTAGGTAATTGGAATATAGGGGCTTGGCGACGGGGCTGCATCTTGGGCCCTTGTGCAGCCCCTGGCCGGGTCTTGGGGCAGACTGTGGCCGGGCCGGGAAATCATATAAGCCATGTGCCTGGATCGCCCAAAGCAACCCAGGCTCTGCTTGAGCATCATGCTTGAAAAAAGTGCTTTAGGCGTAGCTTCGTCACGCCGATAAAAATAATGAGCCCGGCGGACGGGAACCCCGCCGGCACCCGCAAGTGAAGACATAGGTCAGGCCGTTACTTGGCAGGAGGGGATACCAGCCAATAACGGTCCGCGGGAGAGAACCCCCGGCGGAAGGGAACCTGCCGGCGTGACCCCAAGGAAGGGAGTGACATCGTGAGCCACAAGGGGGATTGGATTGCCAACTGTCTGCACGATCGCGTGGAGCGCATATCAGCAGCCAGCGTGTTCCTGCTCCGAGTGGGGCCTCCGAGGCCCAACCAGCTCCAAAATATGGATGATCTGGTGGAGCAAGGCATGGTGGGACTTTACCGGGTCGGTAAAAAGACCGACGAGGATACGCGCCGCGGTCAGGAGAATTACCTGGAGAGTTCGCCGTTCGCGCCTTCTCCAGGGGTGTTGAAGGGGTTTATGGGCCCCATAAGCAACACCAACAGTTAAAGGCGATTAGGCCGTCAGAACAGGCTTATTCCGGCGGGCGCTCACGCCCGCCGGAATAAGCCCCTTACACCTGGAACCACTCTTTGAGTTTTTCCACCAGGACCGGTGCGGATTTTTCGCTGATGTTCACCGAATCGGCCTTGCGGTAATAGCCCTTGGTTTTTTGATAGCGCCTTAGGGCCGCCTTTTCAGGGCCCCACTCGCCGGTCTTGGGATTGATCTGACGATAGCGGTAGAGGACCGTGGTCCAGGTGCCTTTTTGCAAAAACACCTTTTCCAGCTCCTCCACCACCAATTGCCCGTCTTCTTCGTATTGAATCGTCAACTCGTCATAATCAGATGCCACGGTTGATCTCTCCAACATGCGCTCACCCTGAGTACTCGATCATGCGGTTCCGCCCAGGGCGGGCTTTAAGGTGTGCTCCTGCCAAGGCCCGGCTAGGGACCAGCCCCCTCCAACGCATCATTAAATACATCATACCTGCCGCTAAAGCCAGTGCGGCCCTTGGCAAGCCTAGCGCGGGAAGCGTTGCTTGTCCTCTTCCAGGGCGTCCACGATCATGGAGTTTATCTCCGGCAGCTTCCACAGAATGCGCTCCCAGGAAGGCAAATAGCGCGCTTGCAGGCTTTGATCGCGGATGCGCTCCTCCACCTTGAGGATGGTCTGCTGCAGGCCTTTGTCCACGTAAGGCCTGAACTCGTCGAAGCTGGCGGTCAGGCGCAGGAGCTTTTCCGCCGCGTGCAGGGGCGAGGTGAAAAGATCGCCCGACTGCACTATGGCCTTGTTGAGAATCTCGAAAACCATGTGCTCTTCCTGGTCGCGGTCGTAGTTTAATTGGTTGTACTCCGCGTTGTCCGAATACTTGCGGATGCTCTCCTCGGCGATGGATTCATAGGTAAGCGCCAGGTCGCGGAAAAATTCCTCACCCACCTCCAGGCCCTCCTCCACGATGAGCGCATGCAGGAGGCTTGCGATGATGTCCAATGACATACGGTGCAGGCCGCGGCTGGGATCATCGGTGCTCACCCGCTGGTGCTTGTGGTCAAAGCCCCGGCGGGTGAACTCCACCTGGGCCACCTGGGTGGCCTTGCGATATACCTCGATCAGGGTGAAGATCTCCACGCCCCAATCCAAGGCGTAGCGCATCTTTTTGAGAAGCCACATGTCAAAACAGACTTCGCCGGAAAGCTGATAGTCGAAAGAAAGCAGGAAGTCCACCAGGCGGACCATTTTGGTTTCCTTGCTTTCGCCGAATTTGCGTTTCAAGGCGATAAGCAGGGGGTCCAGAAGCAGGCGCTTGACTCTCCCGAAAAGGCGCTGGCCGTCCCAGCGGGCATAGAATGCCTTGGCAAAGGGGTAGTTATGCACCAAGACCGGGTAGAAGAGGCGGTCCAGTTGGCGGCGTTTAAAAGTGCGGATGTCAGCATCCAAAAGCCCCACCGCAGTGGCTCCCAAAGCTCCGGCCACGCCGAAGCCCATGAAAACGTTACGGCCCTTGCCCCTGCGCGAGAGGTCGAATCCCGCTTCCTGCAAGGTGTGGTAAATGCGGCTTATGGCCGGTCCGTCATTCCACTGGATGACGTAATTTTGCAGGCCCGCGGACCGCAGGATGTCAATGCAAACGCCAACGTCTTCTTCGCTGGCTCCGTCCAAACCGAATATCACCTGAGCCAAATACTCGGCTTGGGATAGTTCGCGCACGATGTTCTCAAAAACCGGGCGGTTTTCCGGGAGCATATATTCGCTGGCCAGGGCCGGCACGATGAGCACCGGTTTTTTCCAGCGGGCGGTGATCGCCAAGCGCTCCAAAAGGTTGGGGTCCTCCTGCAGAAGATAGTAGGTGGTGACCCTGGAGTGGGTCTGGGCAAAGCTAGGCATAAATATTTCTCCATCTGCGTGATTAGCTAGGGCGCAGGAGCGAAGTATAAAACATTAGAGGGACAAGGATAACCCGACAGGCGCGAGGCCGGCAAGGAAGCTATGGTTATTCTTCCCCCTCCTCTTGATTATGACGCCCCGCTTGGCTGCGGTCCAGAACTCCCAAGGCTCCGGCCCGGGAAATTGCTTTGACGCCGAAGCGGGAGCAGATGGCATCCTCTGCCCGGCTCAAGGCTTGCTGGCGGCTGTCGGACTGCCTGCCGAACAACTCCTCTTGGCCGGATCCCAAGGGGCTGAGGCCGGCCAAACCCACCCCAATCAGGCGGAAAGGCCCCGGCGGTCCGTACTCGTCCAGGAGCTTGCGGGCGGCGGGAAACAGTTCGCTGGCCCGGTCGGTGGGCCGAATCAGCGACACCCGGCGGGTAACCAGCCTGTGGTCGGCATGCCTGAGCTTAAGCACCGCCACCCGGCCCCAAAGGCCATAACGCCGCAAGCGGCGGCAGACTTTCTGGCAAAGGTCCAACAAATGGGCGGCCAAGAGCTCACGGTCGGCGGTGTCTTGCTCCAAGGTGATTTCATGGCTAAGCGACTTGCTGCCGCTTCGTTCGCCCACGCCGTGCGGATCGATGCCGCCCGCCAAATCCCATAGCCTTAGACCCCAGGCGCCCATCATTTCTTCCATGCGCTCCCGGCTAAGTAGCCTGAGCTGGGTTAGCATGGTGATGCCCAAGGTCTTCAGTTTGGCCTGGGCTTTGGCCCCCACCCCGGGCACTTCCCGAAGGGTCACGGTGGCTAAAAAAGTTTCTATGTCGTCCACCACGGTGAGCCCGTCGGGCTTGTCCCGTTCCGAGGCTATCTTGCAAAGATAGCGCAAGGGCGCCATCCCCACGCTGCAGGTGAGGCCGGTGGTTTCCTGCATCCGTGCCTTGATGGCCAGGCCCGCCTCCTTGGCAGGGCCCCAGAGGCCTTCAGTGCCGCCTAGGTCCAGATAGGCCTCGTCTACCGACACCTGTTCCAAGACGGGCGTGAAACTGCCCAGAACCTCCATTACTTGCTGGCTTATCTCGCGGTAGCGGTCCATGCGGACCGGCACAAAGACGCCCCCAGGACAGAGGCGTTTGGCTTGGAAGATGGGCATGGCCGAGCGCACGCCGTATTTTCGCGCAGCGTAAGAGGCGGCCGAAACCACTCCGCGTTTGCCCCCGCCCACGATAACCGGCTGGTCCTTAAGCTCGGGCCGGTCCATCACCTCCACCGAGGCGTAGAAGGCATCCATGTCAACATGCGCTAGCAAGGCAGGTACTTGTTTCACCTTATAATTTGTTTTCTTGCACCTTTGGGCAGATCGTGCTAGTTTCCACCCCGGTCACTGATTAAATTATGGCCCAAAGGGGAGCCGCCGTGAAGTATGCCGACGATGCAAACCCCACTAACCGGCCGGGCGAGCGTAATCTCGACTGCCCTTATTATGTTTTTTGCCTTGATGTAGCCGCGGCCAATATGTGGGTGGACTTCACCTGCGCATTATGCATACACCGTCGCACCAAACGACCCACCCGGGTGGAGGAGTTGGATTTGTGTGCGCCGGGCTGGGAAGATATTTGGGGCGGCGGCTCCTAGTCTAACCTCCGGGAAACATGCGGCCGCAGGCGGCCTGCACCAACGGGTGCAAACCTTGGTTGGCCGCCACGATGTCGCCGCGCCATAGCGCTTGGGCGCCTCCGTTAAAGTCCGATACCACGCCGCCTGCCTCCTCCACCATGAGGATGCCCGCGGCCATGTCCCAGGGTTTTAGCCCCATTTCCCAAAAAGCCTCCGCCCGCCCGGCCGCCACATAGGCCAAATCCAGGGCTGCGGCCCCGGCCCGGCGCATGCCGGAGACCTGTTGGAACAACTCGGCAAAGAGCTCTAAGTATCTACTTAACTTATTTCTTTGGCGGAAAGGAAAGCCGGTGAGCAAGAGGGCTTTGCCCGGGTCGCTGACTGAACTTGCCTTCACGCGGTTGCCGTCTAAAGTCACCCCCTGGCCCCGCGCAGCCACGAATTCCTCGCCCCGGGTCACATCTATTATAACCCCTGCGCTGGGGCGTCCATCCAGCAAGGCGGCCACGCTAACCGCCACATGAGGGAAGCCGTGGATATAGTTGGTGGTGCCGTCCAAGGGATCCACCACCCACAGGATGCCGGAGCGGCCCGTGTCCAGGCTAAAATCGGCTGCCGATTCCTCGGCCAGGATTTCATGGTCCGGGTGGCTTTTCCTGATAATTCCAAGCACCGCCTGCTCGGCTAACTTGTCCGCATTGGTCACGAAGTCAAAACGCTCTTTTTGCTCTATCTGTAAATGGCGGCCCCATAAGCTGTGCAGGGTTTTAGCGCCGGCCCGCGCTGCAGCTAAGGCGGTTTGTACTAATTCCATTGCCATTCCTTAATAATCGCCTCTCTCATGGTGGTCTTTGGGTGTGAATTGCTTTTTTACAACTACCGATGCTATAAGATAATGCCAGAAAACATCAATAGCACCAAAGGCAGCCATTCGGAATTATCATTGTGAAGCAGGAAGACAAGCACTTGCAAATAGAGGCTCCCGCACCAGAGCCGACAATCATTCCCCGGGCCAAGCATACGCTCAGCCGCAAGAGTATAGACCCTGACGCGCTTAAGGTTCTGTACCGGCTGCACAACCACGGTTTCGTGGCCTATCTGGTGGGGGGAAGCGTGCGTGATGTTCTCTTGGGGCGCAGTCCCAAGGATTTTGATGTGGGCACCGACGCCCGGCCCAACCAAGTGCATCGCCTTTTCCGCAACAGCCGGGTGATTGGGCGGCGCTTCCGCTTGGTGCAGGTATTTTTCCGGGGCGGCAAGGTGGTGGAGGTCAGCACCTTCCGCAAGAGCGCCGACCTTGAGGTGGGCGATGACGAGGTGCTGCAGGCCAACAATACCTTCGGCACCCCGGCCGAAGACGCGCTGCGCCGTGATCTGACCATCAACGCGCTGTTTTACAATATCGCCGACTACAGCCTGGTGGACTATGTGGATGGGCTGAAGGACTTGAAGTCCGGCCTCATCCGCAGCGTGGGCGATGCCGACCTGCGTTTTCACCGCGACCCGGTGCGGGTCCTGAGGGCGGTGCGTCACGCCGCGCGCACGAGTTTCAAGCTTACCGATGACACATTGCAGGCAGTGCAAAGGCGGCGCGAAGAGCTGAATCTATGCCCGCAAAGCCGGGTGCGCGATGAGTTGATGCGCGATCTCAAGGGCGGTTCCGCCGCCGCCTGGCTGGAATTGGCCCACCAAACCGGGGTTCTTTACAGCCTGCTGCCCAGCTTGGAGCCATATTACGGAAAGGCTGATAGCGGACTGCGCCGGGCGGCCGCTAAATTATTCAAAAGGGTGGACGCTCTTATCGCCAAGGGCACGCCGCCCTCGGATCCGGTTCTGGTAGCCTCGCTTTTCTGGCCGGTTCTAGAGGAGCAGTCCTCGGCGCTGGAAATCCCGCCGGGCTCGGCCGGGCGTTCGCGCTGGGCTTTTTTCGTGCGCGAGGCCTTACCCCAGTTGGCCAAGTCGGTGCAGTTCGCTAAAAGGGTCATGGAACGCGCCTGCCAAATAGGAGCGGTGATGGGTTTTCTGCGCGAAGAAGACCCTCTACAGCGCCTGCCCAAGAAAGTCACGGAAAAGGGCTATTTCGCCGATGCCTGCCAGTTGGCCGAGGTTTTGGGCCGCGATCTCGCCTCCCGCGCCGAAGTCTCATCGTCCAAAGCCGGCCGCAAGCGACGCCGCAGACGCCGGAAAAAGAAACCTAACGCCGCGACCAATAGGCCATCATAAAACCAGGGGCTTCCTGTTGCCGGCCCCACCCCCCCCAACAGCGATCGCGGGGTGCCAAGCATGAGCCAGAATCAAGATCTGGAAAAATACGAACCCGACATGACCGTAGCCCGGCTTTTTTTCGGGCGGGTTGCGGAGTTGGGCAAGCGCACCGCCCTGCGCAAAAAAGACTTGGGGCTTTGGCACGACATCTCCTGGGCCCAGTATGGCCGCAAAGCGCGGCAGACCGGCATGGGCATGGTCGCTTTGGGCCTGGAGCCCGGTCAAGCGGTGGCGGTAATCGGCGAAAACCGGCCGGAATGGCTCTACACCGACATGGGCACCATGGCCGCCGGCGGCATAACGGTTGGCATCTACACCACCAACGCAGCCGAGGAATGCGGCTACATTCTGGGGCATTCCGAGGCCCGGGTTTACGTGGTGGAGGATGAAGAGCAACTGGACAAGGCGCTGGCGGTGCGCGGTGATTGTCCTTTCCTGCAAAAGATCGTGGTCATAGACACCGAGGGACTTAAGACATTTAAAGATCCCATGGTCATCAGCTTTGACGAGTTATTGGAGCTGGGGGATAAATACGATAAGGAGCATCCCGGGCTGTTCGAAGAGCGCCTGGCCAGCCGCCGGGCAGACGACGTGGCGCTTCTGATCTACACCTCCGGCACCACCGGCCCGCCCAAGGGCGCCATGCTAACCCACGACAACGTGATCTGGACCTGTAAGTCGCTGTCCATGGCAGTGCCGGTTTGGGAATCCGACGAGCTGGTTTCCTTCCTGCCGCTATCGCACATAGCGGAGCGCATGTTCAGCGTGTACATGCCGCTGCGCTTCCGCTACACGGTGAATTTCATCGAGAGCACCGATACCGTCACCGAAAACATAGTTGAGATAAGCCCTACGGTTCTTTTCGCCGTGCCGCGCATATGGGAAAAATACACCAGCGCCATCTACATCCGCATGAAGGACGCCACCTGGTTCAAGCGCCTTACCTTTGGCCTGGCCCTTAAGATCGGCAAGGCCTATGCCCGCGCCCGCCTGGAAAAGGACGGCGCCTCGACCCCTCTAAGCCTTGCCTTCCGCCTGGCCCACTTCGCGGTGTTTAATAAGTTGAAGGAGCGCCTGGGCATGGAGCGGGTGCGGGTGGCTATCTCCGGGGCCGCGCCCATCAGCCCCGAGGTGCTCAAGTTCTACCACGCCATCGGGGTGCCGCTACGCCAGGTCTACGGGCAAACCGAGGACACCGGCCCCACCAGCGTGCACAAGGGCGATTTGATAGAGGCCGAGAACGTGGGCCCCGCGCTGCCCGGAGTCGAGGTCAAAATCGCAGACGACGGCGAGATCCTGGTGCGCGGCCGTAATGTTTTCAAGGGATATTTCAAGAACCCCGAGGCCACGGCCGAAACCCTGGTTAGCGGCTGGCTGCATTCGGGCGACGTGGGGGTGTTGGACCATAGGGGCTATCTCACCATCACCGACCGCAAGAAGGACATCATCATCACCTCCGGCGGCAAGAACATCGCGCCCCAATATATTGAGAACAAGCTGAAGTTCAGCCCGTTTATCAACGACGCCGTGGTGATAGGCGACGGGCGCAAATACGTCTCCGCCCTCATTTTTATAGACGAAGACAATGTGGTGAAGTTCGCCCAGGAACACAAGATACAGTTCACCACCTTTGGGTCGCTGACCAAGGCCAAGGAAGTGGTGCAATTGATCGCTGATGAGATTGAGACCGTGAACAAAACCCTGGCCCGGGTCGAGCAGATCAAGCGGTTTTCCCTCTTGCCCAAAAAGCTCATTGCCGAAGACGGCGAGGTCACGCCCACCATGAAGCTAAAGCGCAAGTACATTAACGAGGCTTACGCTGAGCTGATTGAGGGGATGTACGGCAAGGCCAAGTAATCTAGAGAAAATTACCAACGCCATCACACGGTTTGGGACAAAGTAAAGCCATGAGCTTGGCTCGAGTTCTAAAGCTACCAGCAATCCGCTGCCTGGCTATGGTCAAGATTGATCACCTAAAGAACAGATAAAATTTGTGGTGTGGCCATCTAAATGGCCGAAACTCTCTCCTGAATCCATCCTTAACCGACCGATTACCAACCTTATCTAGTGTAATGGTTTGTGGAGTGTGCCATTTGTGCGGCTGCTCCTGGCAGGGCGGGTATTTTTTCATTATTTGTAAAAATTAGGCTTGACGGTCTGATGTAAAGGTAATATCAATAGGAGCAATAATTTTATATGCACAAACCGCACAATAAGCACATCTAGGCATGGCACACTTAAGGCGGTCATAGGCTGTAAGGCAGACTATGATAAAGGAATTATTCACTAAACCAGTAGTAGTCCTGGGTTGCGGCAATACCCTGTTTGGCGATGACGGCTTTGGTCCAGAGGTCATCGAACACCTGCACAGGGAGAGCGCTCTGCCTGAGACCGTGCTGGCCGAGGACGTGGGCACCAGCGTGAGAGAGTTGCTATTCGATCTCCTGCTCTCACCCCAAAAGCCCCGCCTTCTGATTATCGT
>CAZDRW010000052.1:3572-11844 GCA_964507555.1 uncultured Desulfarculaceae bacterium | reverse complement strand
CCCACTCGATGATGTCCTTGCTGTCGAAGCGCAGGCAGGGCTGGGCCAGGCGGTCCAGGGCGGTGATGATCATCTTGCCTTTTCTGCCCGGCTCCTCGATCAGCTCACCGGTGTTCAGGTCCTCGATCTCCACCAGGAACAGGCCCTCGTTAACGTGCATGCCTCCGGGCTGTTCGGCGCACTCAAAGCTCCAGGCCCCGATCTCGGTAGCCCCCGCGTGGTCGAAAACCTTGGCGCCCCAGGCCTCCTGCATGCGCTTTTTGGTGCTGGGGATAGAGGCCCCGGGCTCGCCGGCGCAGGTGATGCGCTGGATGCTGAGCCCGGCCGGGTCGACACCCAGGCGCTCGCGGGCCACATCGGCCATGTTCAGCATGTAGGTGGGTGTGCCCATCATGGCGGTTGCCTTGAGTTCCTTTATCTTCAAGATCCGCGAGGCGGTGTCCAAAACGCCGCCCGGAACCACCTCGCAGCCCAGCTTCTCGGAGGCATAGTGCCCGGCCCAAAAGGCCACGAAAATGTTGTAGCCAAAGGGAATGAAAACCCGGTCGCGGGCCCGGTAGCCCTGGGCCCATAGGATGTAGCTCCAGGCCTCGGCCCACCACTCCCAGTCCTGCCAGGTGTCGGCCTGGTAAACCGGAGTGCCGGTGGTGCCGGAGGTCTGGCGGAATTCGCTTACCTCTCTTAAGGGCACGCAAAGGCGGCTGCCGTAGGGGAAGGGCTCGGCGGCCTGAGCGTCTTTGAGCATGTCCTTTTCCACCTTGGGCACCTTGCGCACGTCATCCCAGGAGCGGATGTCGCCAGGCTCCAGCCCGGCCTGCCGGTAAAGCTCGCAGTAGTAGGGAGAGCGCTCATAGGCCCAGGCCACAATGCGCCGGAACTTGGCCAGTTGCAGATCCCTCAGCCGTTCCGGCTCAAGGGTCTCCAGGTATGGGTTCCAATAGGGACTAGTCTCAGGCATCATCCGCTCCACAATTCATCAGTACATCAGGTTGGGCAGCCACATAACGATCTGCGGGAAGGCCACCAGAAAGCCAGTGCCCACGATCAGGGCGATCAAGAACGGAATCACTCCCTTGAAGATCGTCTCCAAGGGAACGTTCTGGGCGATGCCGTTCACCACGTACACATTGATACCCACCGGCGGGGTGATGACCCCCATCTGGGTCACCAGCACGATGATGATCCCGAACCAGATGGGGTCGTAGCCCAGGTCCTGAATGATGGGATAAAAGATCGGTATGGTTAGCATGATGAGCGCCAGGGCGTCGATGAAGCAGCCGCCTATCAAGTAGACCAGCACTATCATGGCAATGATGGCCCAGCCCGGCATTTGCAAGGTCGCCACCCACTGGGCCACATCAAAGGGGATGCGGGTCACGGCCAGGAAATGGCCGAATACCACGGCGCCGGCCACCAACAAGAGCACCATGCAGGAGGTGCGCAAGGTCTCGTAAATCGACTTCACGAAGCCGGCCCAGGTTAGCTGGCGCTTGGCCAAAGAGATAATAACCACCGCCGCCGCGCCCACTCGGCCTCGGTGGGGGTGAACCACCCCATGAATAGCCCCACCATCACCACCAAAAACACCAGCATGGTATCCAACGTCTGGCCCAGGGACTTGAAACGCTCGGACCAGGTATGCACTTCGCAGGCCGGGCCTTGCTCGGGCTTTGCCTTGCAGTAGATCCATATGGCCAGGGCGAAGCAGAAGGTGATGAAGATGGCCGGCACGATGCCCGCCACGAAAAGCTTGCCGATGGACTGCTCGGTGAGGATGCCGTAGACGATCAAGACCACCGATGGCGGCATGAGCATGCCCAGCCCGCCGCCGGCGGCCACCGAGCCGGTGGCCAGCTCGTCGGCGTAGCCGTAGCGCTTCATCTCCGGCAGGCCCACCGTAGCCATGGTGGCCGCCGTGGCCGGCGAGGAGCCGCAAACCGAGCCAAAGGCGGTGCAGGCGCAGACCGTGGCCGTGGCCAGGCCGCCGGAACAGGAACCCACCATTTTATAGGCCGAGTCGTACAGCCTGCGGCTGATGCCGGCGTTGAAGGCGATCTGCCCCATGAAAATGAACAAGGGAATGATGGTGAGCCCGTAAGATGAATAAACATCGTAGAAGTCGCGGGACAAGAGCTTGAGGGCGGCTTCGGGGGATACCTGGATGGCAAAGCCCACGAAGCCCACCAGGGTCATCACATAGGCCACCGGCATGCGCGTGAAGATGATCGCCACCAGGGCGATTATGCCCAAAGCACCTAGCATGGTGGGACTCATTGGGCACCTCCCAGCTTGCGCAGGTTGCCGATGAATTCCACCAGGATCACCATGCTCAGCACCCCGAACGCCACCGCCACCAGATAGACCAGGTAGTAGGAGGGGAACTGCAGACTCATGGAGACCTCTCCGGTGCTCTTCATGTTGTTGGCGTAAAGGAACATTTGCCAGGACACCAGTCCAAAAAGTATCGTGGAGGTCAGGCTGGTGCAGGCGTCGACCAGGGCCTGGGTGCGGGGCGATGCTTTGCGGATGAACAGGTCCACCCCCACATGGCCTTTTTCGCGCTCGGTCTGCGGCATGGCGCAGGCCAGCACCATGGTGGCCATGAAGCTGACGATCTCCACCGCGCCGAAGATGGGCCGGCCCAAGGCCCGGAAAATAACGTCCACGCAGGTGACCAGCATCATGCCCACCAAGGCGGCGCCTCCGATGCGTTTGACTACCCAAATCAGCTTATCGACCACGCCTTCCAAGGCATTCACGGGATATACCTCCCCTCAGCGCCCTGGCAATACGGCACATGGGCGTTGCAAAAGGGCTTAGGGCCTTCCCGGCGCATCAGAGCCGGGAAGGCATTTTCATACAGAAGGCTACTTACTGAACTCGGCCAGCTTCTCCTCGGTAAACTTGAGCGCCTCGGCCGCCGGCACCCCCTTCTTGGCAGCTTCCTTCACATAATCGCCCAAGACCGGCTTGATGGCCTTTTTCCATTTCTCACCCTCGGCCGGCGATAGCTGGATGATCTTGCCGCCCTTTTCCAGGAAGTAGGCCTTGCCCTTGGCGTCGCTGGTGTCCCAAGCCTCGCCGTGCTTCACAACCCACTCGGCGTTGATCTTTTTAATGATCTTTTTGATGTCAGCGGGCAGTGCGGCCCACTTGCCTTTGTTCATGACCACAAAGAAAGTGGAGGTGTAGGCAATGGGCTTATCCACGGTCATGTACTTGACCACCTCGGCCATCTTCCAGCCCTTGTTCACTTCCACCGGGTAAAGAGCGCCGTCCACCACCCCGCGCTGCAGAGCCTGATAGAGCTCGGGCATGGGCATGGCCACCGGGGTGCCGCCCAAGGCTTTCACCACCTTGGCGCTGGTACCGTGGGAGCGAATCTTCAGGCCTTTAAGATCTGCCATAGTTTTAACCGGCTTGTCCTTGGTGTGCAGCAAGCCCGGCCCATGGGCGTGCAGGTACATCACCGCCACGTCGTCCAGTTCTTTGGGCTTAAACTTTTCGGCCACCGCATTGGCCACCTTGGTAGCTACCTTGCCGTTGGGATATCCCAAGGGCAGGTCCACCACCTCCATCAGAGGGAAGCGCCCTCTGGTGTAGGCGAAGAGGCACAAGCCGAGATCGCTCATGCCCTGCACCACGCCGTCATACACCTGGCGGGCCTTGGTCAGGGTCTGGCCCGGAAAATACTCCACCTTGACCCGGCCGCCGGTGCGCTTCTCCACCTCCTTGCACCAAGCTTCGGCCAGCTTGGATTGGATGTGAGTCGGCGGGAAGAAATTGGAATAAGTAAGCTTGATCGGATCAGCGGCCTTTGCCGCCAACGGACCCGCCAGAATAAGGCCGGCCGCCAAAAGGCAGCAGAAAAGCAAAGTCAGTTTCTTGCCAGTCATCTCACCCTCCCTTAGTGACTTGATAACAATCTCCCAATGCGGTCCTCTAGCAATTAACGGCTAGGCAGGCTCCGCTTACAAGCGCAGGACGGTTCCCACGCTGCTTAGCACGTATTGATCGGTCATCTCCGCTTCCAGAGCGGCCTGGGCCCGGCGCCCGCTGCAATGCATGGGCATCACCACTTCCGGCGAAAAGGCCTTAAGTTCTGCGATGGTTTGGTCAATGATGGGTTCAAAGGCCGGGCCGCTTAAGTGAAAGCCGCCGATCACGGCGAAGACCTCATTAATTCCGGTGATCTCTTGAGCGTATTTAACCGTGTTTACAATGCCGGCGTGGGCGCAGCCGGAAATCACCGCCAGGCCCCTTCCTGCCAGGTTCAGCACTATGAACATGTCGTCCGGTAAAGTGTCGGGCTCTTCGCCGCCACCCTGGTCGCGGACGGCGCCGGGCATGCCGGTTTCGAATTTGGTGGTGCGCGCCACCTCGCCGCTGGCGGCCCAGAGGCCATCACGGCCCAGGTAGGGCTCTGCGGCCCAAACCGGCTGGGCCCCGGCCGCGGTGAACTCATCCAAGGGCAGATCGGGGAAGCGCATTTTGCCGGCCCTGGGGTGGTTTAGATAGCGCCCTCCCCCAGCGGCGGCCGGATGCAAGACCAGCGGCAGCGGCCCACCCACCCGGCGCAGCACCTCGGCCAAGGCGCCGAAGTGGTCCATGTGCCCGTGGCTGAGTACCACGGCCTCCAAATCATCCAGGGAGACCCCCAGCAAATCCAGGTTGTGGGGCACACCCAGCGAGGAGTAGCCCGCGTCCAAGAGCACCCGGCAGCTCCGGCCACCGGCCCGGGCGGTGATTAAAAGAGAGAGCCCATGCTCGGCCAGCAAGGTCTCTCGCGGGATCAGGCCATCCCTGGCCAGCGCCGGACGCTCCACCCGTTTGCCGCCGGGCAGGAGCACGTCGCTGAAGTTGTCGATCACCACCAGGACCTCGGCGGACTCCACCGGGGTCAAGGCAAGGCGGGCGGTTGGGTTGGAACTCATCGGCACCCTCCCTCTAAGGGCTAATGATTCTGTAGAAACTTTTGGGCGACCAGATTCCTCCCCTGTTCTATCCCAATTATAAAGCAAAGACCATGCCGCATACTCCCAATAGCCATGGCCTTGAATATTCAGGAAGAAATCTACAAACTCCAGCCGTGGCCGGCAGTACCCCAAAGCAAGCTGTAAAGATTTGATCAACCATGGCTTAATTCTTTCCACCCTGCCTGTTTTCGGGCCTGATCAGGCCGTACTTGGACAGCCGCCCGCGCAGGGTGGGTCGGCTGACGCCCAACAGGCGAGCGGTAGCCGAAACGTTCCAGGCGGTGACCTTCAAGGCGAGCTCCAGGTGAGCTTGCTCAGCCTCGGCCAAGGTGGGGAACGCCGCGCCCGGCCCTTGCTTGTCGCTGCTGTGGGCCAGGGCCGCTTTTATGGCCCCGGTTAAAAGCACCTCACCCTTGCAGTCGATTACGGCCTTGGTCAGCACGTTCAACAGTTCGCGCACGTTGCCAGGCCAGTCATAGGCCCGCAAAACGGCCCCGGCTCCTTTCTCCACGTACTCCACCTTGGTGCCCAACTCCCGGTTTATGCGGCGCAGGAAAAATGGCACCATTTGGTCCAAGTCCTCTATGCGCTCGCGCAGCGGCGGCAACTCGATGGTGGCCACCTTGAGTCTGAACAACAGGTCACGCCGGAAGCGGCCCTGCTTGGCCATATCGTCCAAGGACTGGTTGGTGGCGCCTATGATCCGGGCTCCCGAGCGCAGGGTCTGCACCCCGCCCACCCGGCAGAATTCGCGCCGCTCCAAAAAACCCAAGAGTTTGGCCTGTACGCTGGGCGACAGCTCGCCGATCTCGTCGAAAAAGATTGTTCCCTGCGAAGCCATCTCCAGGCGGCCCTTTTTGGTGGAAACCGCCCCGGTGAAAGCGCCGCGCTCGTGACCGAAGAGCTCGCTCTCCATGAGGCTATCCACCAAGGTGGTGCAGTCGATGGTCACAAAGGGTTGGCCGGCCAGGGGCGATCGCTCGTGGATCACCCGGGCGGTGACCTCCTTGCCGGTGCCGGTTTCGCCCTGGATCAGCACCGTGGCCAAATTGGTGGTGAGCTTGCCGATGGCCTTGTAGGTCTGGCGCATGGCCTTGGAGTTGCCCACCAGCCGGTGGTAGTCCTGCCCGCCCTCGCCCGCCCGCGGTTCGCCAGCCAATTGGTCCGCGATCACCGGTTGATGGGTGGCCCTGGCCACACTTTGCTCCAGTTCGTCGATATCCAGCGGCTTGTGGATATAATCGAAGGCCCCGCGCCGCATGGCCTTGATGGTGGTCTCCATGTCGTGATGGGCGGTGATGACGATCACCTTGCTGTCAGGCGACTGCTTGGTGATGGGCTCCAGGATGTCCAGGCCGCTGGCGTCCGGCAGGCGCACATCCAGGATCACCACCTGTGGCAAAAAGTCGCCGATGATGGCCAGCCCCTCGGCCGCGGTGGAAGCGGTGCGCACCTCAAAGCCTTTCTCGGCCCAAAATAGGGCGAGCGACTTTTGCAGGTTCAGTTCGTCGTCCAGGATTAAAATACGGCTCATAAGCCTACCGGTAACGTTAGGGTGAAACGGGCGCCTTTGCCCGGCGAACCGCTGACCGTTACGGTCCCGCCGTGGGCTTCTGCGATTCGCTTGACATTGGTCAGGCCCAGGCCGGTACCATGGCGCTTGTTGGTGAAAAACGGGGTAAAGATCTCCGTGAGCTCTTCCCGGCCCAGGCCGGAGCCGTTGTCGCGCACCCACAGCTCACAGCCCGGACCCGCCGCGGTCCCCACCGCCTTGGTGCCCACCGATATGTGGCCCCCCTGGGTCAGCGCGTCCATGGCGTTCAGCAAAAGATTGATGAGCGCCTGCTCCAGCATCCCCCGGTCGGCCATGATCTGCGGGAGCGCATGGTCCAGCCGACGCCGCAAGCGGATGCCCTGTTTGGCCAGTCTGGGTTCCAGGAGCTTAACGCAATCGCCGATCAAAGCGTTCAGGTCCATGCGGGCGGGCGACGGGTTGAGCGGCTTGGCGATATCCAAGAGCTGGTGCAAAAGCTCTTCCAGGCGGGAGACCTCGCTCACCGCCATGTCCAGCCTCTCGCGGTCCACCGGCTCCAGGTAGGGTTTGCGGCCCATGATCTGCAAATTCATGTTGATGGTGGAAAGGGGGTTCCTGATCTCGTGCGACAGGGAGGCGGCCAACTGGCCCACGTAGGCCATGCGTTCGTTCTCGCGCACCCTCTTCTCCATGGCCACCCGGTCTGTTATGTCCCGGCAGATGCCGATCAGCATGGGGCCGTGGCCCAAGTCCACCACCCGGGCCCGGATCTCGGTGTGACCCTGACCGCCGTCTAAGGCCAGGCGCAGGTATTCCAGATTGCGAGGCGTGTCCCGCCTGGCCAGGACGTCCTGATAGGCCCGCGCCACCCGCTCCCGGTCAGCCTCGGCCACGAAGTTAGCGAAGGTATGGGTGAGCACCTGGCTGGTTCTGGCCTTGTGCATCTGGCAGAACGCGCGGTTGGCGAAGGCGATGCGTCCCTCCACCACCGCGAAGTATCCGTCGTTGATTTCCTCCACCAGGGTCTTGTAGCGGCGCTGGCTGGCCTCCAGCTCGCGGCTGCGCTCCTCCACCTTGCGCTCCAGCTCGCGGGCGTGGTGCTCTATGGCGGCGTTGTGCATGGCCTGGAATTTGTCCGAGAAGCGGTGGATCTGGTAGGACACGCAGCGGTTGGTCGCCATTAATGCCTGCCCCAGCCAAGGCTCCGCCGGCAGGGCGGCCAAGCGGTGCATGACGATGATACGAAACAGATCGAAAGCCTTCTGAACCTCGGCAAGAGCAAACCCCGCCTCTAGGCGCAGCTCGGTGATGGAGTCCACGAAGGGATCGAGTGGGTCGCAGCTGTTTTGCTCCATGGCTTGGCAGTTGACCGCAAAGGACCGGCTGATGGTCCTTTGCAACTCACCCAGGCTGCGTTTGCGGTAATTTGGCCCGGAACGGGATACCTGGTGAACCCACTGCTCGATGATCTCACCCGCGTTCTGGGCAAGAAAGGCGCTGAACTCCGGCGGAGCCTGCATGGAGACCCGATCGAAAGCCCCTTGCTGCTCATTTGCCATATGTTCAGCGTACTGCTCGATTGATCTCACCGCCTTGCAGCATCAAACGCTGCCGTATATCAGCTATGATTTAGAAACAATACTTGCACGGCCCACTCAAACGGCAGAAATTTACTTTATGCTATAAATACGTGCAGGACCAAGTCCTGCTTTTTTGCGTCTCCGCGCTAAGCTCGGAAGTCCACGCGACGGACTCTACTCGT
>CAZDRW010000052.1:0-3562 GCA_964507555.1 uncultured Desulfarculaceae bacterium | reverse complement strand
TTTCTTCCGGGGCTCCGGCCTCGGCCGCGTCCTCCTCGTGACTGCGGGCACCCAGCCTGCCCTTGGCCCGGAGATATTCCTGGTACCATTCATGGGCGATGATCATGCTCATCACCTCGTTGCTGCCGGTCCAGATGGTGGACAGGCGCAGGTCGCGGAATATGCGCTCCAAGGGGAACACGTTGGTGTAGCCGATGCCTCCCACCACTTGCATGGCGTTGTGGGCCACCTTTTGGCAGCTCTCGGTGACGAACTTCTTGGTCTGGCTGACCAGGCGCCGGGTGATCTCGGGGGGGAGCCCCGCATCCACGGCCCGGGCCGTGGTATGGCATTGGGAGCGCGCCGCGTCCAGCAGCATGGCCGCCTCGGCGATTTGGAAGCTCACCCCCTGAAAATTATTGATGGTCTGGCCGAAAGCCTTGCGCCGGGTGGAATAGCCGGTCGCCACTTCCAGGGCGGGCCGGGCCGCGCCGATGGTCATGGCCGCGGTTCCCAGGCGTTCGGGGATCATCATGGTGTTGAACACGGCCAATGCCCCGTTTTTAGCTCCCAGGATGTTTTGCTTGGGCACCTTGACATCCTTGAAGACTATGCGCCCGGTGCCACCGCCCCGGCAGCCCAGGAGCCCGTATAGGTATTCCACCTCAACCCCGGGGCCGCGATCCACGATAAAGGCGGTGAGCGCCTGGTGGGGCTTGGCCTTGGCATCGGGATCGGTGCGCGCATAGACCAGGAAAAAGTCGGCGCCCTCGGCCCCCACGATGAAGCGCTTCTGGCCGTTCAATAAAAAATAGCCGTCCTTTTCCTCGGCCGTGGTGGTGGTCCCGAAAAAGTCCGAGCCGCCCCGGGGCTCGGTCAGGCATTCAGCCGCGAACAGCTCACCCTTGAGAAGCGGCTTGACGTATTTTTCCTTTTGCCAGTCTTTACCGTGCAGGACGATGGCGTCGCACACCAGCTCCGCCCCCACCCCGAAGGTGCAGGCAAAGATATAGCCCAGGGTGCCCACCTCCTCCATCACCATGCAGGTGGAAACCCAGTCCATTTCCCGGCCGCCCCACTTAGAGGAATAGCGGCAGCCCAGGAGATTACGCCGGCCCGCCTCCTGCAGGAATTCCTTGGGAAAGCGTATCTTGTCCGCGTCCATGTCCAGGATGTACTGGCGCGGCACCCAGGCCACCAAATCGCGCACCTCTTGGCGCAGTTTCTTCTGCTTTTCATTCAGGAGCCAGTCGAACATGGCCTGCCCTCCCCGGCTTGTATTGCGCTAGACAAATCCAGAACCCGTCTTCAGGCTAAGGGGGCCATTGCCCCCGAAGCAAGGATAATCCACCAGCTACCTGGAAGCAATTATCACAGCGCATCCGCACTTGGGGATATTCCAAGCCGGAGCCGCCGCCAGCTGTCTTCCAGCGCTTGCTAGCGATGGCTTAGCTTCTGGGCGTTAGCAAGCGCCGCGTAATGCTCTCAGGATGAACAATCAAGCGATTAGGTTGGGGCTTGGCGCAAATGAGGAGGGGCCGCAGGGAGATCATTATTAATGACTTTGACTTAGCTACCGGTCCAAATCGATCCTAGGACTCAAGAACGGACCTGATGGTTTTTAAAAGGTCGTCAAGCCTGAACGGCTTGGCGATGAAGCCGGCCGCGCCTTCCTTCAGGGTGTCCTTTACCTTGCCCTCTGCGGAGTATCCGCTGGCGATCAGAACCTTAACCGTTGGATTCAAGGCCAGCAGCTCTTTTAAGCACCTGTGGCCGCCCATCCCAGGCATTCCCAAATCCAGAATAACCAAATCAATATCGGTCGGACTGTTTTCATAAGTAACCAGGGCTTCCTCCCCGCTAGCAGCGGTAATCACTTGAAAGCCCACGCTCTCAAGTATCTCGGTACCCAATTCCCGTATGACATCTTCGTCGTCAACCAGAAGGATTGTCTCCTTGCCGAGTTGCTGAACTTGCTGCACAGACTCATCCTCTTCCATTGACTGGCTATCAAGCAGGGTGGCGGGGAGATAGATCTTGAACGTGGTTCCCAGGCCGGGTTCGCTATAGCATGAGATATGACCCTCGTGTTCCTTGACGATGCCATAGACGGTTGAAAGACCCAGCCCGGTGCCCTTGCCGATTTCCTTGGTGGTGAAAAAAGGATCGAAAATCTGCCCCAAGGTCTCCTTGTCCATGCCTTGGCCGGTATCAGTCACCATCATCACCACATACTTGCCCGGCGACATCTCCAAATGCTGCTTGGTGAATACTCCGTCCAGCACTACCGAACTGGTTTCGAACACCAAACTGCCGCCTTCCGGCATGGCGTCGCTGGCGTTATTGGCCAGATTGATGATGACCTGTTCCAGCTGGGTGGCGTCGGCCTTTATGTAATCCAGACCTCCCGCCAGTTGCATTTTTATGTCAACCATTTTAGGGATGGTGTGTTTAAGAATCCTTACACTTTGGGCCACGAGTTGGTTGAGATCGACAGGCTTTAAGTTGGCTTCCGACTTGCGGCTGAAGGTCAAAAGCTGCTTGACCAGATCCCGGGCGCGCTCGGCGGCGCTGACTATGTGCGCAACTTGGGCGGCATTGCCTTGACCCTTTCGGACTGCCAACTGAGCCAATTCCCCATAGCCCATGATAGCGGTCAGGATGTTATTAAAATCGTGCGCGATACCTCCGGCCAGGGTTCCCAACGCCTCCATTTTCTGCGCCTGCCGGAGTTGAGATTCCAGCTTGCGTTGTTCCCGTTCGGCAATGACGCGGTCGCTGACCTCGCGGGCGGAGCCCCGTACGAAGTCTTCTTGTTCATCGCTATGCACCAGATCGCTGCGGTACTCCAGGTAGTGCTTGCCGCCGTCCCGGTCTAGATAGACGCCTAGCCCAGAAACGGTGCCCTGGTTTTTCAACTCATCCAGGTATTCATCGATGAATGCCTTGTGGTGCTCAAAAATCATCAAATCGGAGATTGGCCGGCCTATCAGTTCCTCCGGCCGGTAGCCCAACGTCTGACAGGCGGCGCGGTTAACGGATGTAAAGCAGCCCTTCATGTCGTGGGTATAGATAAAGTCGTTTATATTGTCCACCAGCTCCCGGTAGCGCTCCTCAGACTCCTCCAGCTGCCTTTCCATGTTGCGGCGCTCGGTGATATCAGTCAGGTTCACCACCATGCCCGTAACCCGGCCGGCCGGATCCTTGGTGCTGGCGGCGCTGATCATCACGTCGATCAGCCTCCCGTCTTTGGTCAGGCGGCGGGTTGTGATGGATATCGGTTCATCTTGCTGCAATGCGCGCTCAAGCATGCGACCGGTGAGCTCACGCTCGGATTCAGGGACAAACGGTATCCTCTTGCCCTTCAGCTCGGATAGCTTCCAGCCGAAAACACGGCTGAAGGCCGGATTGAAATAATTTGTCTGGCCCTGGTCATCGTATACCACCATGGGATCGGGGCTGGCTTCCATAGTGGCCCGGGCCCGGTCCTCGCTTTCGCGCATGGCCCGCTCGGCCAGCTTCCAGTCTTCCACGTCCCGAGTGATGGAGATTAAGTGGGGGACATCCTCCAAGTTTATGATGG
>CAZDRW010000051.1:1468-11856 GCA_964507555.1 uncultured Desulfarculaceae bacterium | reverse complement strand
GGCCATGGGATACAACACCACATCATGGCCGTCAATGGACGCGCTGCCCGAGGTGGGCGGAAAGAAACCGGTGAGAATGCGCATGGTGGTGGTTTTACCCGCGCCATTGGGCCCTAAAAAGCCCAGAATTTCCCCATGCTCAACCTCAAAATCCAGCCGGTCCACCGCCACGGTGGCGCCAAATCGCTTGCTGAGCTCTCTGACCTGAATCATGAACTCTCCCAAATGATGGTATTCGGCCCCAGTCTTGTGAGGCCCTTGGATTGGCAAGTTCATATGTTTACCAGGATCGGCCCTCAGTGTAAAGTCGCATGTGGCCGTTAAGGCAAGTCAATAAAAGGAGTTGGCTGGCAGGGCTTGCCGTGCGACCCCGGGTGGACGGGCCTACTCCCCGGCGCCCCAACCCTTGACCGGACCGCAGGCTAAAAGATAGAGCACCCTGCCCCTTTCCGGGAGCCGGGCGCAGCGGGCGGCTTCCTCGTCATAAAAAGCCCCCACCCCGCAACAGCCCAGACCCAGGGCGGTGGCGGCCAGATAAAGCCTTTGCCCAGCCCGGCCCGCAGCCAGCATGGCGTGGCGGTAGGAACGGGGCCCCTGGCTTTCGGCCAGCGCCTCCAGATCGGCCCACAGCACCAGCACCAGGGAGGCCTGGCCCACCCATAGCTGGCCCAAGGCCGCCCGCGCCATGGCCCGGCGGGAGTCGTCGGGCGGCACCGGCAGGTTCGCCAGCACGTTCAGGCCAGGGGCGTAGCGGTAGACTCCGCCAACGAGATCGCCGCCATGGCCGATTAGCACCGTGGCTTGGCAGGGGCCGGGCGCGGGCAAGGCGGCTTTGAGAAGCGCCGAGACCTCGGCCTCCTTGATGGCGGCGGGCAGGAAATTGCGACGCGAACGGCGCTGCCGGATCACCTCCAAAAGCTCCACCGGCGCCGGGGCTGGTTCTGGCAATTGCAGGCTGCCGGCCGGCGGCCTTAAGGCGGGCCAGGCAGGGGGTGGTAGTGGCTGGTCCAGATTTCCTCCCGCGTGGGCGGCCAGCACTTCCGCATCGCGCCCGATACGCGCTGACAAGGGCTCGGCCTGCAGGTCAAAGGGCGGCAGGCCGATATCCTCCGATCCGAACTCCGAAGGCGGCGACCCGGCTGAAACCGCGGCCAAAGCGGCCTCTTCGTCGCTGGCCAAGCCCAGAAAAACGCCCAGGGAAGAGTCGGCGAAATCGGCGGTGTAGCGTGGGGCCAGGCCGCAGGCGGCGCAGGCCAATTCCAGATTGGCCAGCATGTGGCCCGCGTCCAAAAGGCAATAGCGATAGGCCCTCTGGCGGTATTTCCAAAGGCTGCGCCAATACATGGCGCTGATGAAAAAGGTGAGCCGGCTTGGCTGGGCGCCCAGCCGCTTGGCCGCGGCACCCGCCAACTGTCCCGGCCAAAGCAGGTGCAGGCCGGGCTGCTCGGGATTAAAATGATAAAGTCCGTCCTCCGCGCCCTCCAGGCCGCAGGCCACGGCATAAAGCTCGGCAGGATAAAGGGCCCCGGCGCTGGCCGGCGCCCTAAGGCCCAGATCCCCCATGCCGGCGGCGGTACCAGCGGTGATGCCGGCGCTCATCAGCAGGATGGCGGCCAAGTCCGAGGCATCGGCCGTTTGGCTGCGAGGCAGGGCCGGCGGCGGATCGCTCATCACCAAATCCCAAAACCCGGCCCGGGGCGGCCGGGGCTGGGGCAAGGCCAAAATATCCCGGTGCTTGTAACGCTTAAAGGGATAGGGCTGATGGGCCCAATCCAAAAGGTGGCCCATCATGGCCTCGCGTACATAAGCGGTCCGGTCATGATAGTCTGGCATATCTGCTCCCGCGCCGGTTTGAGTTATGCGCCCTGGCGCTTGCAGGGCGCGGCCCGGCTACAAAGTAGGCCCTGCCTTCGGGTATAATGGGACCAATTGCTTGTGCTGCACAGGTCCGGTTCAGGGTTCCTGCCTCCGCCAGGCCCTGGCCATAATATAACACTATCGCCCGCGGCGGCGCGGCGGACCTAACAAAGGGCTTTCAACTTGAGCACCAACCACTACGTTTGCATTCATGGTCATTTCTATCAACCGCCCCGCATCAATCCCTGGCTGGAGGTGGTGGAGGTGCAGGATTCGGCCGCGCCGTTTCACGACTGGAACGCCCGGGTGACCGCCGAGTGCTACGCGCCCAACGCCGCCGCCCGCATACTGGGCGCCGAAGGCACCATCACCCAGATCATCAACAACTACCGCAATATTTCCTTTAATTTTGGTCCCACGCTGCTCTCGTGGCTGGAGGAAAAGGCCCCCGAAGTGCACCAGGCCCTATTGGAGGCTGACGCCGACAGCCTCGACCGCCTGGGACACGGCAACGCCTTGGCTCAAGTCTATAACCACCTCATCATGCCTTTGGCCAATGAGCGGGACAAGCTCACCCAGGTGCGCTGGGGCATGGCCGATTTCCAGCGCCGCTTCGGGCGTAGGCCCGAGGGCATGTGGCTGGCCGAAACCGCCGCCGACGTCGCCACCCTTGAGTGCCTGGCCAGCGAGGGCATCGCCTTTACCATCCTGGCCCCGGGTCAGGCCGCGCGGGTGAAGCCTCCGGACGGCGTCTGGCAGGACGTGCGCGGCGGGTGCATAGATCCGCGCCGGGCCTATAAGGCCATCCTGCCTTCGGGCCGCGAGATCGCACTGTTTTTTTATGACGGACCGGCCAGCCGCTCCATCGCCTTTGAAAAGACCCTGGACGACGGCCACCGCCTGGCCCAGCGTCTCACCAGCACTTTCGACGGCCATAACGGCGAGCCCCAGCTGGCCCATGTGGCCACCGATGGTGAATCCTACGGCCATCACCATCGTTTCGGCGAAATGGCCTTGGCCTTTGCCCTGGAAATCCTCGAGCAGGATTCTACGTTGGAGCTTACCAACTACGGCGCTTTTTTGGCCAAACATCCTCCCACCTGGCAGGCGGAGATTGTGGAGCCCAGCTCCTGGTCCTGCCCCCATGGAGTGGATCGTTGGCAAGCCGACTGCGGCTGCGCCTTGGACCCGGGCCGGGGCTGGAACCAGCGCTGGCGCGCCCCCCTGCGCAACGGCCTCAACAAACTGAACCAGAGGCTGGCCCAGCTCTTCGAGACTCAGGGCGGCGACCTTTTCCTTGACCCCTGGGCCGCGCGCGATGATTACGTGAACGTGCTGCCGCCAGTGCCCCACCAAAAATGGGGCGAGTTCCTGGGCCGGCACCAGCGCCGCCCGCTGGATCCCGCAGAAAGGGCGCGGGCGGCCAAGCTCTTGGAAAGCCAGCGCTGGGCCCTTTACATGTTCACCTCCTGCGCTTGGTTTTTCGATGACATCGCCGGCATAGAGGCCATCCAAAACCTGCGTTTCGCGGAAAGAGCTCTGCAACTGGCCTCCGAGTTGGACGGCGGCGGCTGGGAGGACGACCTGCTCGGCTATCTGGAACAGGCCCAGTCTAATAAGGTGGGCGAGGGCAGCGGGGCCGATGTCTGGCGGCGCCACGTGGCGCCCACCAAGGTGGGTCCCCGCCGGGTGGTGGCCCACGCCGCCATCCGCGGAGTCATGGGCGATGAGCCCCTGCCCGAACAGTTATACTGCTACCGGCTGGAAACCCTGCACTTGCAACACCGCCACAACCTGGGCATGAGCCTGGCCTGGGGCGAGGTGCGGGTTTCCCATCAAAGCCTGGAGGAATCAAACCGGGTTACTTTCGCGTCGCTGCACTCCGGCGGCCACGATTTCTTGGCTTTTGTCTCATACAGCCAGCAGGAAAGCTCCATCGCCGATCTGGGGCCGGAATTGGAGAGCCCTTTAAGGCTCCTGGAAAAAACCGCCATCATAAGCATCCTGGAAAAGGAAGTCGGCGGCTCCAGATACACTTTGGGCGATCTTTTTCTGGAGGGCCGCCGCACCCTGGCCCAGACTATGTTGGGCGTCACCATGGACCGTTACCGCGAGACCGCCCGCGCCATGTACGAGGCCAACCGCGACACCATGCTCTTCCTGCGCCAGATCAGCGTGCCGCTCCCCCGGGTCTACACCGCCCTGGCCGAAGCCATGCTCACCGAAGACATCATCACCGGGCTCAAGGAAAACGGCCAGGGGGCCTTGCCTTCCGATCTTGGCGACTTGGCCATGCAAGGCCGCTCCCTGGGCTTGAGCCTCACCTTGCCCGCCCTGCGCAAGGCTTTGGAGGAGGCGCTTACCAGCGATTTGGAAGCCCTTCTCAACAACCCGCAGGACGAGAGCCGGGTGCAGCACGCGGGCCAAGTGCTGGACCTGGCCAAGGCCTTGTCTATCGACATGGATTTATGGCGGGCCCAGAATCTTATCTATCAATTATTGGGCGCCCGCGAAACCAAGTCTTTTCTACCCGGGCTTGCGAATCTGGCCCGGAGATTAAAGTTCGACATTGAGAACTGACCTATTTTTTGTAGCCGCCATGGCGCTAGCCCTGTCCTAAACAGAGGGGGACTAAATGCTGGAAGCCAAGCCATATACCTTTGACCGGGTGTTCCGCCTGGCCATGGCCGCAGCTCTTTTGGCCGGACTGGTCTGGTTGTTGGGTTATTTGAGCGATGTACTAATACCCTTTGTGGCGGCGCTGCTTATGGCCTACATGATCGATCCCCTGGTGCGCCTCTTGGAACGCCTGATCCGCAGCAGGGCTTTGGCCGTTCTCTTGGCCCTGGTTTTGATCACGGGCTTTTTGCTTTTGCTGGGCTGGTTGGTGGTGCCGGTGGTCTTGGGGGAGATATCCCATATGGGCCGCCTGATCTCGGATCTGGTGAGCAATGCGGGCTGGGCTCAGAAGGCGGCGCAAAGGCTGCCGCCGGATATTTGGCAAGCCATGAAGGATCTTTTGGGCAGGCCCGAGGTTCGCCAGGTCTTCTCGGGCATCGGCTTTGGCAAAATGCTGGAAGCCGCGATAAGCCACGTGCTGCCCGGGGTTTGGGGCGTGGTGGCCGGCACCGCCAGCTTTGTCTGGGGGCTTTTGGGCCTAAGCGTGGTGGCCCTTTATTTGGTTTTCCTGCTGCTCGATTTCAACAAGATATCCCAGGGCTGGGTTGAGATGCTCCCTCCCGGCCTGCGCCAGCCGGTGCAAGGCTTTGCCCTAGATTTCCAAAGCGCCATGAGTTCCTACTTCAGGGGCCAAGCCTTGGTGGCCGCTTTTGTGGGAGTGCTGGCGGCTATCGGTTTCGCTCTGGTGGGCCTGCCGTTGGGCGTGCTGCTGGGCCTGTTCGTGGGTCTGTTGAACATGGTGCCCTATTTGCAGCTCATCGCCCTTCTACCGGCGGCCATGCTTGCCTTGATCCACAGCCTGGAGACCGGGGCCGATCTATTAGCGGTGTTCGCCATGACCGGCGCGGTGTTCGTGGTGGTGCAGATTATCCAAGACGGATTCCTGGTGCCCAAGATCCTGGGCAAGACCACAGGCTTGAAGCCCTGGATGATCCTGCTTTCTCTATCCATCTGGGGCAAGCTCTTGGGACTCTTCGGCCTGCTGATCGCCCTGCCCGCCACCTTCTTGGCCCTGGCCTATTACCGCCGCTTTATGCTTGAGCGCGGAGACGCCGCCCCCGAAAAACCATAAAGCCCCAGCCCGTCCCGCCCGCGCTCATATCTTCGACCACTATTCTCCGCTCCCATACCGGGCGTTTACACCGGGCCGGGCCTGAGCTATGCTGTTTGTACTCGGGAGCATGCGCCCGGGCCGTTCCGTGATTAACCTGCACCGGGGGAGATGAAGTCATGCCGATGCGCGCATTATTATTCCTTTTGGCCGGGATCATGGCTGCCGCCCCGGCCTTGGCCGGAGATAAAGATGCGGAGTTCAAGGAGCGCCTGCGCCAGGCGCTAAAAGAGAACCCGGCCTTGATCCTGGAAGTCCTTGAGCAAAACAAAACCGAGCTGTACAACATCGCCCGGCGCGGGGCCGAAGAGGAACAAGAACGGCGTTGGAGGAAGAATCTTGCCAAGGCCTTGGCGCACCCCCTGCCAGTCGCGCCAGACGAGTCGCGGCCCATCATCGGTCCCAAGGGGGCCCGTTTCACCGTGATCGAGTACTCGGATTTTCTGTGCGGGGCCTGCTCTCTGGGCGCTGAAAACATCGACAAGCTCCTGCAAATGCATCCTTTGGAAGTGCGCTTGCAGATGAAGCACAACCCCAGCAACGACTTCTCCCGGCAGCTTGCCCAATATTATGAAGCCATCGGCCGCCAAGATCCTGGCAAAGCCTGGCGCTTCGCCAAAACGGTTTTCCAGCGCCAGGAGGAATTGCGCCGCCGCAAGTTGGAGGCGGTGCAGGAAATAGTGGCCGCGCTGAAAATCGACCAGGCCAAACTGGCCAAGGACCTGGCTGACAAGAGCCTGGCTGAATCCATCAAGCAGGACGAGGCCGAGGCGGACCGCTATAAATTCCAAAGCACCCCCACCTTCGTCATCAACGGCGTGGCCATCACCGGAGCAGCGCCGGTCAAGGTATTCGAGCAGGTCATGACCCAATGGAAGGCGCGGCAGGCCAAATCGCCGGCCCCAAAAAAGGGAGGCGCCCAGTGAGCGATATCAAAGCCCAATATCGCACGGTTATGGACGACCATTTTCCGCCTGACGTGGAAATCAAGGTGGGCGGCACGGTTTTGCGCTATAAAAAGCGGGCCTGGAAACTGCCGGACGACTCGGGCGTTCTGGTGGAAAAGGGCTTGCGCTACGGCGAGAACCCGGGCCAGGAGGCAGCGCTCTACGAATTGGTGCAAGGCGGGCTCAGGGTGGGTGACGTGGAGTTGATCTCTGCCGGCCGGGGCATGGTAAGCGCCCTGGATGAAGGCCAGATGGTGCAGGCGGGCAAGCATCCGGGCAAGACCAATCTCACCGACGTTGACGGCGCCCTGCATATCCTGCGCTATCTCAGCGACCGGCCGGCGGCGGCCATCATGAAGCACAACAACCCCTCGGGCTGCGCCGTGGCCGCCGACATCGCTACCGCCTATCACCAGGCTTTCATGTCCGATCTCATCGCGGCCTTCGGCGGCGCGGCGGTGCTGAACCGGCCGGTGAACAAAACCGCGGCCGAGATGATGAACGAGCTGTACCTGGAGGTGGTGGCCGCCCCGGATTACGAAGAAGGCGCGGTTGAGATACTGATGGAGCGCAAGAACCTGCGTATCCTGCGCATCCCCCGCATGCAGGAATTGGCCGCCTACCGCGACGCCCGCTTTTTGGATATCAAGTGCCTCATGGACGGCGGCATGATCCTGCAGACCTCCAGTTCCAACCGCATCAAATCCGCCGCAGACCTTTTGCCCGCCACCTGCCAATACCAAGGCAATATCTATGAACCCGTCCGCCAGCCCACCCAAAGGGAGTTCGACGACGTGGTGTTCGGCTGGGCCGTGGAGCAGGGAGTCACCAGCAACAGCGTGATCTACGTAAAAGACGGCTGCACCGTGGGCATCGGCACCGGCGAGCAGGACCGGGTGGGCGTGGCCCGCATAGCGGTTTACAAAGCCTACACCAAATACGCCAACCAACTGGCCTGGGAGCGCTTCGGGCTCAAGTACGACGAACTGGCCGCCGAGGTAGAGGCAGGCAAACGAGGACCCGAGGTTATGGACGAAATCGACGAAAAGACCCGGGCCGATCGCGCCGGCCTGCCCGGCTCGGTGATGATCTCCGACGCCTTCTTCCCCTTCCGCGACGGTGTGGACGTGGGGCTCAAGGAGGGAGTGACCTGCATCGCCCATCCGGGCGGCAGCATGCGCGACTGGGAATCCATAGAGGCCTGCAACCAGGCCGATCCCCCGGCCGCCATGGTTTTCACCGGCCAGCGGGCCTTCAAACACTAGGTTTAAGGGAGCTTTTTTGGAGCAAGGCAATATCAGCCTAGGCGGCATCCTAAGGCCGGATCATGCCCTGGAGTACGTCATCTCCCTGGCGGCGCTGCTGCTTATCGCCACCGGGGTTTCATGGCTGCTTTCCCGGCTTATGCGGCGCTCCAACTGGGTTATGGGCAAACTGGGGCGCCGGGTGGACGAAACCATCATCCGCTACGCCATCCGCATTAAAACCGTACTGGTTTTCGCCACCGCCGGCATTTATTGGGTTTCTCATATTCCGGGCTTGAACACGCTGGTAAACACCATGCTGGCCGGCGCCGGCATCACCGCCGTGGTGATCGGCTTTGCGGCCAAAAGCACCCTGGCCAATTTGGTGTCCGGCCTGTCCCTGGCCATCTACCGCCCCATCCGCATCGGCGACAAGGTATCCATAGACCAAGACTACGGCACGGTGGAGGACATAACCCTGCGTCATACCATCGTGCGCACGTGGGAGAATAAGCGCCTGGTCATACCCAACGAGAAGCTTGACAACATGACCGTAACCAACCACACCATAATCGAGCCGCGCATCTTGTGCAGGGTGGAGTTTGGCGTAAGCTACGACACGGACATCGACCTGGCCCGACGCCTGATCCTGGAAGAAACGGCGCGCTGCCCCTATAAAATGGATGACGCCCTAACGCCCGCGCCGCCCTGGGTGCGGGTAATCGAGCTGGCCGAGTTCAGCATCGTGCTGAGGGCCTATATCTGGACCGCGGATATGGACCAGGCCTGGCAAGCTAAATTCTGGCTCTTGGAGATGGTCAAGAAGCGGTTCGACGCCGAGGGCGTGGAGATACCCTTCCCCTACCGCACCCTGGTCTACAAAAAGGACCTGCCGCCGGCGCCCCGCGTAAGTAAACCAGCCGCTAACGCCGAACCGGAATCCGCCACGGATTAGAGCCAGCTATTGCCAGAGACGGCCTACCTCACGCGGCATTCGCCGGCACATTCCTTTCAACATGGGTTCCATCAGGGGCAGCACCTCTTTGGGCGGCAGCGACTCCGGTTTGACCTGCTCCAACTCCAAGCGTTCTTTGGCAATGGGCCTGAAGGAAAGCGCCTCGGCCGAGAGCGCCATCTCCTTGGCCGTGAAGTTGACTCCCAGAAACTTGCGGCGTTTCAACTCGGCCTGATCCAGGGAGCGCAGATAGGCCATGATGGCCATCATGTCATGGTTGTTTTCAAAATGACGGATATCCCGGTTGACTTCCTCCATCAGCTTTAAAAGACGCCCGCGCTCGGCGGATAATTTCTGCCCCTCATCCCACAGCTGACGGTAAAGATGCTTGACCAGGCGAAGGTAGGACCCGCAATTGGTCCACGCCTTGGGCCGCTTGAAAAGATGCTTGCGCCGGGCGGGCCCGTCGTAATCGCCCAAGCCGGCGGCCTGAAAAAAAACGCGCCCTGCCTCGGGGGTCATGAGCGCCGAGGCCAAGCGGCGGCGCTGGCGCTCCCAGGCCGCCATGCCGCCGTGCCAGGCCGAAGCGTCTTCCAGGACCAGATTAATCTCCTCCTCCAAGATACGGCGTTCACGCACATAGCGCTCCACCACTTCTTTTTTCACTTGCGCCTGCAGGCCGGCGATCAGATCATCATCGCTCATGTGGCTTTAAGCTTTCTTTGGGCCTTGTGCAAACTGGTACAATTCTGTTAGCTTGCAATAGCATTATGAACCTTGACCGGGAGCGGTTGGCGGCCGAAATCATGACCAGCCACCACACGCCGCATCACGGATAGATGGTAGTGCATCATGCCTCAGGTTGCCATTATTTATAAAGCCCACACTCCAGAGGCCAAGGCTCAGGCAAAGCGCTTGGCCAAGTGGCTGGCCCGGCGCGGCTCCAGCGCCCAGCTTCTTGAATCCGGCCCGGCCCAACCGGCCAACGGCCGCGAACCCGAGGCCTTGCTCAGCCGGGATACCGGCCTGGTGGTGGTGCTGGGCGGCGACGGCACCATGTTGGGCGCGGTACGGGCCATGGTCAGTTCCAAGCTGTACGACACCCCGATCCTGGGGGTGAACCTGGGCGGCCTGGGGTTTTTGACCGCGCTGTCGCCCAAGGAACTTTTGCCAGCCATGAAAAAAGTGCTGGCCGGAGAGTTTAATGCCCCGCCGCGCATGATGCTTAACACGGTGGTGGAGCGCCAGGGCCGCAAGCACCGGCGCCTGGTGGCCTTAAACGACGTGGTGATAAATAAAGCGGCCCTGGCCCGCATCGTGGAGTTGGATACCGCGGTGGACGGCAAGCATCTCACCACCTTCCGCTCCGACGGGCTAATCATCTCCACCCCCACCGGCTCCACCGCCTACAACCTTTCAGCCGGCGGACCCATCTGCCACCCGGACCTGGATTGCCTGGTGGTTACGCCGATTTGCTCTTTCGCGCTTTCCAACCGCCCACTGCTCCTCAGTCCCAAGATGAACCTCACCATCTCATTTGGGGCCAAGGCCCAGGAGACCACCCTCACCTGCGATGGCCAGGTGGGCATCGAACT
>CAZDRW010000051.1:0-1458 GCA_964507555.1 uncultured Desulfarculaceae bacterium | reverse complement strand
AGGAAGACAAGGTGGTGATTTCCCGCGCCAGGCAGGGGGTTCGCCTCATTCAATCGCCTTTCAAGGATTATTTCGAGATTTTAAGAGCCAAGCTGCGCTGGGGTTAGCCCGCCTATTTCATGAAGGCCGTACGGCACATAACAACGAAACAGCATTTATGCGGTCCTTATGAAAAAAGCATTAGCCCTATCGGAGTGCAGCTTGTACCCGGCCCCGGCACAGGCAGCCACCGGCAGACAAGGCGTCCGGCAAGCGAGGATTGCAGGCGTAGTCAAAGCTAGGTCGAGGTCCGAACGCAGCCGGCAACGCAGTATGGCGGCGGATGGCACAGCCGGACGCACGGCCTTCATGAAATATGCGGGCTAGGATTTGAGGGGAAGCTGCACCCGGAAGGTGGTGCCGTTTTCATTGCTTTTGGCCAGCTCCAAGATGCCGCCGTGGCTCTCCATTATTTTGTGGCTGATAGCCAATCCCAAGCCGGTGCCGCCGCGCTTGGTGGTGAAAAACGGGAAGAACAATTTATCCCAATTCTCCCTGGGAATCCCCGGCCCCTGATCCGCCACCTCCACTTCAACATATTCTTGGGTCTGACGGGTGATGACCCAGACCTTGCCTCCCCTGGGCGAGGCCTGTACCGCGTTCTGCACCAGATTCAAGATCACCTGCTTCATGCGGGCCCCGTCCATGGATGACGAATCCATACTTGGATCGGACTGCTGCACCAAGCTGACTTCCGCCTCTTTGGCCGTAACCGCGCACAGGGCAACGACTTCGGCGACCAGTTCGTTGAGCGGCTGAACGAGCAGCCTGAGTTCCATGGGCCTGGAATATTCCAGCATCTCCCTTAAGAGCTGCTCCATATGGGCCACCTGATCCACGATGATACGGAGCTTCTCCCGGTGGGGATGGTCCGGTTCCAAATCGCGGTTGATCTGCTGGGCGAACCCGCCGATGGCCACCAAGGGCGTTTTCAACTCGTGGGCCACCGCCGCCGCGGCCTGCCCCAAAAGCGCCAGGTTCTCGGCTTGTTTTCGGCGGTCAGCCTCACGGCGCTCACGGTCCACGAAAAGGCCGGTAATAATGGCCGCCACGAAATAGATCAACACCTCCATGGCCGTGTCCAAGTGAGTGGCCATGGACAGCTGGTTGTTGCCAAAATATTCCGGAATAAAGTTCAGCGAGATCACCACCGCACAGATCAATCCGCCGCGCAGACCGAAAAGCAGGGAGGCTAAAAACAGGGGAATGAAAAACAACCGGTGAATGGTGGGTGCGAAAATAGATGCGTGCGCGCTATCGTTTTGGTGGATGGCTGAAAGCGTGGCAACCAACAAAACAATGGGCACCACCTTGACCCAGGTGGGGATGATCCGCCAGCGGTGGCGCAGGCGTTTCAGCATGCAACTTCCCGATATAGGTTCATGCCTTTTCCCTTCCAGACGCCGTTAATTGCACCGT
>CAZDRW010000050.1:0-12048 GCA_964507555.1 uncultured Desulfarculaceae bacterium | reverse complement strand
AAAGGCGATTGGCCTTTGCCGCTTTTTGATTACGCCATTGTATAGGTGGCTGGTCACAGCGATACTTGCAGAGTGGAGAGCGCCCACTCCCATATATATGGATGAAAGCGCTGCGTTCATATCAAGACCGGAAAAGGCAAATCAAGATGATCTACAATTAAGGTTACGGTTTTTGCCAATTGCAGTTTTTCAATCAACGCCAAGGAGTGGTCATGATCGTAGGGGTGCCAAAAGAGATCAAGAAGAACGAATACCGCGTGGCCTTGGTTCCGGCCGGTGTGGCCCGTATGGTTGGCGCAGGTCATGAAGTGCTTGTGGAACGGGGAGCCGGAGAGGGCAGCGGTCTGCCAGACGACGAATATTTAGCTGCCGGCGCCCAATTGGCAGACACGTCCCAAGAGATATGGACACGCGCTCAAATGGTGATGAAGGTCAAGGAGCCGCTAGCTTCCGAGTACGGCTTCTTGCGTGAGGGCTTGCTATTGTTTACCTACCTACATTTGGCGCCGGCGCCTGCATTGACTCAGGCCATGTTGGATTCGCATTGTATCGGCGTGGCTTATGAAACCATCCAGCTTGACGATGGAACCCTGCCTCTGCTGACTCCTATGAGCGAGGTGGCGGGGCGTTTGGCCGCTCAGATAGGGGCATCCTACCTGACCAAAAGCCATGGCGGGCCGGGAGTTCTGCTGGGCGGGGTGCCGGGCGTGGAGCGCGGCAAGGTTGTTATCATCGGGGCGGGCGTGGTGGGCAGCAACGCCGCCAAAATTGCCGTCGGCTTGGGCGCGCAGGTTTTTCTTTTGGATATTAATCAACAACGCTTGGCCTATTTGGATGACATTTTCGGCAACCTGCTCACTACGGTGATGTCCAGCCCCGAGAACATAGCCCGGCTGGTGGCGGGCTGCGACCTGGTGATAGGCTCCATCCTTATACCTGGCGCCAAGGCGCCATATTTGGTGACCCGGGAGATGATCCGCGCCATGAGACCGGGGTCGGTGGTGGTGGATGTTGCGATAGACCAGGGCGGCTGCTTTGAGACCAGCAAGCCCACCACTCATCAGGACCCGGTTTATTTAGTGGATGGGGTTACTCATTACTGCGTTACCAACATACCAGGCAACGTGGCGCGCACCTCCACGTTCGCCTTAACCAACGTCACCTTGCCTTATGCTCTGGCCATAGCCAACCGCGGATTGGCTGAGGCGGCGCGGCGCGATCCCGCTTTAGCTAAGGGTGTGAATGTGTGCGATGGGCGCATAACTCATCCTGCGGTCGCCGCGGCAATCGGCGGGGAGCCCTTGGACCCTCTGGCCTGCTTGATTAAATAGGCCTCTAGCATGACGGCTACATCGATTTATCGGGAGCGGGAGTATTGTCCCGTGCTAATCATACGGGCGAGAACCAGGGCTGGCGTCGCGCTGGTTAGCGCAGATATTAGCGAACATTGATTACCGCTTGGCGCTTCAATTCAGGAGCCCTCTCGCGTTACAATGAATTAGCCACGCCCCCCTGACCAATAACAAACCGGGAGGATGACAATGTCGGTGTGTTTCCGCACTAACCGTCTGGTGGGCATCTGCCTTTTAACTCTTTGCTTGCTGGCGTTGCCTCTGGCAGCCATTGCCGCCGAGGGCAAAATCACGCGTTACGACAAGGGATACCGTTTTGACAAGAACGGCTGGATATATGTGCATATAGAAGGAGAAGCCTACGAGCGCGGATTTCAGCATGGTTACCTGGTGGCAGAAGAGCTCGGGGTTATCATGAAGACCATCAAGTACCTCACCTATCAAGACACCGGTAAACACTGGGAGTTTTTCGCCGACGCCGCGGAGAAACTCTGGGTAAATTACATAGACAAAGAATTTCTAGACGAAATCAAGGGCATCGCCGATGGCGCCCGTAAAAGAGGCGTGCAGATCACCTGGCAGGACGTCCTGGCCTGGAACGGCCAGGAGGAAATAATGGACTACTGGTGGCCCAACGTCATGACCAAGTACCGTTATATTCCCAAGATCGGGGCGCCGCGCGATCATTGCAGCGCCTTTTTGGCCACCAAGCCCTACACCAAAGACGGCAGAATCGTCATGGCCCACAACTCCTGGAACAATTTCGAGTGGGGCCAGTTCGCCAACGTGATTCTGGACATTAAGCCAGCCAAGGGCCACAGGATATTCATGCAGGCCGAGCCTGGATATATCGATAGCATGGCGGATTTTTTCGTGACCGACGCAGGCATTATGGGCACCGAGACCACTATTGGCGGCTTTTCCCTTTATGAGGAAAACGAGGCGCCCGAATTTTTCCGTATACGTAAGGCCATGCAGTATGGCGACACCATGGACAAGTTCATAGAGCTATTAAAAAAGAAGAACAACGGCGGCTACGCCAATTCCTGGCTGCTGGCGGACATTAAAACCGGCGAGATCGTGCGCTTTGAGTTGGGACTAAAATTTTGGAACGTGGAGCGCAAGAAAGAGGGCTACTTTGTTGGCTTCAACGCTCCCCTCGATCCCCGCATTCGCAACCTGGAATGCTCCAACACCGGCTATGCGGATATCCGCCGCCACCAGGGCGCGCGCCAGGTGCGCTTGCCGCAGCTGATGGAAAAGCACAAAGGCAAAATCGATGTCGCGATCGGCCAGGCCATCTTGGCGGATCATTACGATGTGTATCTGCAAAAGGAAAACAATCCTTGCTCGCGCACCGTGGACGGCCACTATGAACTGGACCCCCGCCAGTACATGAGCGATCCTTCCCGGCCCAAGCCTTATCGACCGCGAGGAGCCGTTGACGGCAAGGTTATGGATTCGGCCATGGCCAAGAATCTTAGTTTCTCGGCCCGCTGGGGCAATTCCAGCGGCATGCCGTTTGACGCGGGCAAGTTCCTGGCCGAGCATCCACAATGGAACTACTTGATGGGATATCTCTTTGACAGGCCCAGCCAGCCCTGGACCGAGTTTAAGGCGGGCCAAACAAAATAGTGAGCGCGTCCTTGGCTCAGAAGCTCTTGATTACCTGCTTGGCGGTCATGCTGTCCCTCTTGGCTCCGGCCTGGGTTTGGGGCCAGGAGGGGCAAGGCAATACCGCTATCTCTGGTTGGGGCAAGCTGTCTCTGAAAGGGCGGGCCTATTACCTGAAACGCGACTTCGAGAAGACCGGACTGCAAGAAGCCTTGGCCCTGGGTTTGTGGGCGGTTTATGAAAGCCCGCAGTGGCGGGGCTTGTCTTTTGGTCTGGGAGGTTATACGTCACAGCCTTTTCTAATCGATGATCCGGCTCATGGCGGCACCGGGCTTTTGGCTGACGGCCAGACCGGGTTTAGCGTTTTGGGTCAGGCCTGGTTGCAAGGGCGGATGGGGGCGAGTGCGGTCAAGCTGGGCAGGCAAATTTTGGAAACGCCGTTCATCAACAGCTACGACGTGAAGATGGTGCCGGTTACACTGGAAGGAGCAGCGTTTACCAACAACAGCTTGCAAGCCTTGAATATCACCGCCGCCCACCTCACCGGCATTAAGACTTGGAACGACACAACCTTCCAAACCATGAGCCAGGCGGCGGGATTTGCCGGTAGCGATGAGCCGGTAAGCCTTGCCGGCGCGGTGTGGCAGCCGGCCACAGGCTATTCAATTCAGGTTTGGAATTACTTTTGCCACCAATTCATGAACACGGTCTATTTTCAAGCCGATGCCACCTGGTCTCTGAGTAAAGAGCTTTCCTTGGCCGCCTCATTCCAGTCCATAGACCAACGTGAGGTGGGCCAGGCATTGGCAGGATCCTTTAACGCCGGTCAATGGGGACTAAAACTGGATTTGGGCTGGCGCGGCTGGATTTTAAGTGCAGCCTACACCGGCGCCCGGCCGGATCACGACATAGTCAACCCCTGGGGCTCCTACCCTGGCTGGACCTCCATCATGGAGGAGGACAACGATCGGGCTGGCGAAGACACCTGGCTGGCGGCGCTGACCTATGATTTCAGTCAGGTGGGCCTGAAGGGACTAAGCGCCTACACCATGCACACCTTTAGCCATACCCCCGATAGTGGGCCCCATGCCTCGCCGGACCAGACCGAGCACGACCTTACGGTGGATTACTATTTTCACGGCAGCCTCAAGGACCTATGGCTTCGGGTGCGGGGGGCCTATGTTGACCAGGACGAAGCCTTGGGCGGCCAGGATTACAGCGACTTTCGCATCATCATTAATTACGACTTCACCTTGGGAGGCTAAGGTTATTTCATTTATCCCCTCTTGCGTCGGCTTTGCGGAAAAGTTAATTTGAATTATGGGCAGGTTGCCGGCTTGGAGGAGATAAGCAATGCTAAAGGTCAAATGGGGCGCCATCATTTTTGCGACGCTGATTCTTTGCCTGGGATTGACGCCCGCGGGCCAATCAGGTGAAATACAGGAAATCCAGATCGGCGATTCCCTGCCCGATCATGGAGCCGGCGAGGCACCCTGGGGGCCTGAGGGCACCGCCGAACGCGAGCGCCGCCGCGCGGCCAAATTGGACTACACCCAGGCCATGGATGAGTTTAATGCTGGCCGTTATGAAAAGGCGGCTGGTCTGATTCGCAATTACCTGGCCGTGTTTTTCGGCGATGCCCAGGCCCAGGCCTTTTTAGCCAAAACCGAAAAGCTGGCCCGCGCCCAGAAGCATGGTTGGTTGACCGTTAACTGTCAGCCCCAGGCCGAGGTGTATATAGGCGGTCAAGCCATGGGCAAGACTCCACTCAAAGTGGAACTCGCCGTGGGCCCCCACGAGGTGGAGGTGCGCGCCCAGGGACGCAGCCAAAGCGGGCATGTTTTCATCAAACCGCGCACATCCCATAGTATAAGTTTTGACTTGCACGGTCGTTGGTTGGAGGAAAAGGACTCAAAAATGTAACTATGCAACCGTTTAAACAATATGAGCGCTCGCTCAGTGGATAGTGACTTAAATTGCATACTTAGCAGCCCCAGACATTGACAGCGACTGTAGTGGGGAGTAATATTCCTTGAAAATCGACCCGGAGGCATGGACATGAAGAGTAAAAGTTGGAAAACCGGCACATCTAGCCCTTCCAAACGCGCTGCGGCTCGCCGCACCATTTCCCTCTTCCCCTCCGCCCTGGTATCTGTATCCGGCCTCCTGATTATTCTGCCCCTGTAGGGGCCTGACCACTTCATAAACAATACAATTTGCTTGGCTGACGGCCCAAAGGGGCTGCGGTATTTGACGGTGTAAAGGTCCCACGGTGTTAAGCCGGGACCAAATCGCATGCCATATTTGAAAGGCAGGCGTTTAACAGGAGCAGTTGACATGGCAAGAAACAGCGATCAGGTCAAAAAGGGAGTGGCCCGCGCTCCCCAACGTTCGTTATTGCGGGCACTGGGTTTGAACTCCCAGGACATCCAGCAGCCTTTCATCGGGATTGCCAACTCCTGGACCGAGACCGTACCCGGCCACATCCACTTGAACCGTCTGGGCGCGGAGGTAAAGCGCGGCGTAGCCCAAGCGGGTGGCACCCCATTCGAGTTCAACACCATCGGCATTTGTGACGGCTTGGCCATGGGCCATGCCGGCATGCATGCCTCCTTGCCCAGCCGTGAGTTGGTGGCCGACAGTGTGGAGCTCATGGCTCGGGCCCACGGCTTTGACGCCCTGGTGCTGATCGCTTCTTGCGATAAGATCGTGCCCGGCATGCTCATGGCCGCCTGCCGGCTAGACCTGCCGGCGATCATGCTGACCGGCGGCGCCATGGCCTATGGCGAGCACAAGGGTAAAGTGGTGGATCTCATCACCGTTTTCGAGGGCGTAGCCAAAGTCGAGGCTGGTACTATCAGCATGGCCGAGTTGGAAGAGCTGGAAGCATGCGCTTGTCCGGGCGCCGGTTCTTGCGCGGGCATGTTCACGGCCAACACCATGGCTTGCCTTACCGAGGCTTTGGGCCTCTCCTTGCCCGGCTGCGCCTGCGCCTTGGCTGAAAGCGAAGAGAAAATGCGTTTGGCCTATGACTCCGGCCAGGCGGTCGTGGCTCTGTTGGAGAAGGATTTAAAGCCGTCCGACATCCTAAGCGCGGAAAGCTTTGCCAATGCCTGCCGGGTGGACATGGCCCTGGGAGGCAGCACCAACACCGCACTGCATCTGCCCGCCATCGCCCATGAGGCCGGCATTCCCTTTGGCCTGGCTGATTTTGACGGGATATCCCGCACCACCCCGCATCTTTGCTCAATGAGTCCCGGTGGACCCATGCGCATGACTCATCTTTTTCAGGCCGGCGGCGTGGGCGCGGTGATGAAACGCTTGGAGGCGTCCTTGCATTTGTCCGCAGGCGCGGTGACCGGCGGCAGCTTGGCCGACTATCTGCCAGAGCAAGTCCCTGGGGTGGAGGCGTTCGGCCAACCGGTAATCCATAGCCTGGAGAACCCAGTGCACGTACAGGGCGGCCTTGCCGTGCTTGTAGGCAACTTGGCTCCGGACGGCGCGGTGGTAAAGGCCGCGGCGGTTACCGATGACATGCTGACTCACCAAGGACCGGCCCGCTGCTTTGCCTGCGAGGAGGATGCGGTCGCCGCCTATGGCGGTGGTGTGATCAAGCCCGGAGAGGTAGTGGTGGTCCGTTATGAAGGGCCGGCCGGCGGACCGGGCATGCGCGAGATGTTGGCCCTCACCAGCCTTATTTCCGGCGGCCCCTTGGACGGCAAGGTGGCTTTGGTCACTGATGGACGTTTCAGCGGAGGCAGCCGAGGCGCGGCCATAGGCCACGTATCACCCGAAGCGGCTCAGGGCGGTCCGCTGGCATTGGTCGAGGACGGCGACATCATAGGCATAGACATCCCAGGCCGCAAGCTGGAGCTTTTGGTGGCGGACGAAATCCTGTCCCAGAGAAAAGCCAAGTGGCAAGCTCCGGGCAAGCGGTTTGCCAAGGGCGCTTTGGCCCGCTATGCCGCCCTGGTCACCAGTGCGGCTACTGGCGCGGTTTTACGCGACAACCCCCAGGATTAGGGGAAGGAATATGAACTCACCAATTCAGATCGTTGATAAGAATAAAGATAGTCATCCGCACACCGGGGCTGACACGGTGGTGGCGTGCCTCCTGCAACAGGATGTGGATATCGTTTTCGGCATGCAAGGCGGCAGCATCATGCCGGTTTATGATTCGCTCTACCGGGTGGGCGCTCCGCGCCACATCATCGTGGGCCATGAGCAAGGTGCAGCCCACATGGCTGACGGTTACGCCCGCGTAACCGGCAAGCCAGGCGTGGTGTTGACCACCAGCGGCCCGGGCGCCACCAACCTGGTCACCGGCCTGGCCAACGCCATGATGGACTCCATCCCCTTGGTTGCCATCACCGGCCAGGTGACGTCTAATCTCCTGGGCAACGACGCCTTTCAGGAAGCCGACATGTGGGGCATCACCATGCCTGTTACCAAGCACAACTATCAGGTCATCGACACCGAGGAACTGCCCGATGTTTTCGCCGAGGCGTTTTATGTGGCCATGAGTGGCCGGCCCGGCCCGGTATTGATAGATCTGCCCAAGGACGTGGCGCTTAAGGAGTGCCCCGGTTCGCAGGCTGCGCCGCGCGTGCCGGAAGGATATTGGACGCCCTACCAGCCCAATCTTAAACGGGTGGCCGAGGCTTTAGAGATTCTGCGGCAGGCGAAAAAACCGGTGATCCTGGCTGGCGGAGGCGTTGTCCAGGGAGATGCTTCGGACGACCTGCGGCGTTTTGCTGAGCTGCTGGGCATACCGGTGACGAGTTCTTTGATGGGCTTGGGTAATTTCCCGGTGGAGCACGAGCTGAGTCTGGGCATGCCAGGCATGCATGGCACGGGCTACGCCAACTTGGCCTTATACCATTCGGATGCGATTTTGGTGATCGGCTCGCGGTTGGATGACCGCATCACTGGCAATGTGGAGCGGTTCTGCCCCAACGCCAAGCTGATTCATGTTGACATCGACGCTAGCGAGATCAACAAGATCGTTCCCTGTTTGGTCCCGGTGGTGGGTCATGCCAAGCCAGCGCTAAAGGCGCTGCTCAAGATGGCCGGTGAATGGCAGACAATCCCGGATTATGCGGCCTGGCGGAAGCAAATCGCACAATGGAAGAACCAACACCGCATGGTATTCCCCCGGCGGGACGGCATAATCGCTCCCCAGGAGGTTGTCGAGGTTTTGGGGCGCACTTTGGATGCCGAGGCCACCATCGTCACCGGGGTGGGCCAGCATCAGATGTACACCGCGCAGTATTATCCCTTCCGCCGGCCGCGCAGCCTGATTACCAGCGGCGGTTTGGGAACCATGGGCTTCGGCCTGCCCGCGGCCATAGGCGCCAAGTTGGGTGCGCCGGAGCGCGACGTGGTGTGTATCGATGGCGATGGCTCATTTTTGATGAACATTCAGGAGCTGGCAACCGCGGTGCGCTATAACATCGGCGTGGTGGTAGTGATCCTGAACAACTCATATTTGGGCATGGTGCGCCAATGGCAGGACATGTTCTTGGATGGCCGGCGCAGCGAGACCCAGCTTTCGGGGGTTCCTTACGATCAAGTGGCCAAGGCGTTCGGCGGGCTGGGCCGCCGGGTTGAGAAGCAAGAAGAAGTCGCTGGAGCTTTAAAGTGGGCCTTGGCGCAATGCCGTAAAAAGAGCCTGCCAGTGGTCTTGGATGTGCAGGTGGATCCGGAGGCCATAGTGCTGCCCATGGTGCCGCCGGGAGGCGCCAACGCGGACTTTGTGCCTTGTCAGGGAGGGGAGGCTTGTAATGAGCGAGCTTAAACCGATCGCTGTTTTGGTGCGCAACGAAAGAGGCGTCCTGTCCCGGGTGGCCGGACTTTTCGCCCGCCGGGGCTTTAATATCACCAGCCTGGCGGTTGGAGAAACCGAAGACCCCCGCTTTTCACGCATTACCGTGGTGGTGGCCTGTGACGATGCCGTGATGGAGCAGGTGGTAAAGCAGCTCAACCGTTTGGTGAGCGTCATCAAGGTCATGGATCTGTCTAACATGTCCAAGGTGGAGCGCGGACTGGCGCTAATAAAGGTAAGAGTCAAGCCCGAGGATCGGGCCAGCATCTTGGAGTTGGTCGACGTTTTTCGTGCTCGTGTGGATCACATAGACCTCAAAAGCATGGTGGTGGAGGTCACCGGAGAAAGAAACAAGGTACAGGCCTTGATAGACATGCTTAAACCTCACGGCATCCTGGAAATGGCTCGTACGGGCCAGATCGCTATGGGACGCAGTGAAACCATATACCAAGTTCCCGGCGCGGAAGCCCCCGACGAGGGCGCCGACTCGGGGGTGTACAACCTGTATAAGTTCGAGCAAGGAGAATAACGATGAGTGTTACAATCTACTATGAAAAGGACGCCAACCTGGCTGACCTGAAAGACAAGACCCTTTGCGTCTTAGGGTATGGCAGCCAGGGTCGCGCCCACGCCCGCAATTTGCACGACAGCGGCCTGAAGGTGGTGGTCGGCCTCCGCGAGGGAAGCGCGACCTTTAAGCAGGTGGAAGAGGACGGCCTGCAGGCGCTGCCTTTGGCCGAAGCCGTGGCCGGAGCAGATCTTATCGCATTCCTACTGCCTGATCCAACTCAGCCTGAAGTGTATTATCAGTACGTGGATGGCAAAATGAAAAAGGGCTGCACCTTGCTCTTTGCCCATGGCTTCAACGTTCACTATGGCCAGATTACGCCGCCGGCTGATGTGGACGTAATCATGGTGGCCCCCAAGGGCCCGGGCAAGATCGTGCGTGATCTCTATGAAGAGGGGCAGGGCGTGCCATGCTTGGTGGCGATCCATCAGGACGTAAGCGGTGGCGCCTTGAAAACCGGTCTGGCCTATGCCTTGGGTATTGGCGGGGCACGCGCCGGAGTGGTGGAGACCTCCTTTACCGAAGAAACCGAGACTGACCTCTTTGGTGAACAGGCCGTGTTGTGTGGCGGTGTGGCCGCGCTCATCAAGGCCGGCTTCGAAACTTTAGTGGAGGCGGGCTATGCCCCGGAGATGGCCTATTTTGAGTGCTGCCATGAGATGAAGCTCATCGTGGACTTGATTTACCAGGGCGGCTTGAAAAAGATGCGCCAGTTCATCAGCGACACTGCTAAATGGGGCGACGTTACTCGCGGACCCCGGGTGGTGGATGAGTACACCAAAGAAGAGATGCGCGAGATATTGGCCGAGATTCAGGATGGCCGCTTTGCCAGTGAGTGGGTTTTGGAGAACCAGGCCAAGCGCCCCCGCTATAATGCCCTGCTGCGGCGCGAGGCCGAACATCCCATCGAGGAAGTCGGCGACCGCCTGCGCGGCATGATGTCTTGGCTCAAGTAGTAAAGGCAGCTACCGATCCGCCTCCTTCTTTTAGGGGGCGGGTCGGTGGCAGCGTATTGCAACCTAAAGGTATGCGTAATCGCCAGGACGCGGATAACTAATAACTAATAAATTCCAGCCTCGCACCCCGCGGCAATGGTCTGGCCCAATTCAAGGCAGCGTTTCAGGTCTTCATCCTTTATTTCGCCTCTGGCGATGACCGGCTCGTACACCTTCTTTAGCTGATAGCCCAGTAAGATGCGTTCGATGCTGGCCAGGGCTCCTGTGCCGTCGTTGCCCGCGCTGATAAAGACCACATATGGTTTCTTGAATATTTCCTTGCGGCCGCGGGCCTGTTCATAGGTGCGGTCGAAGAAATCCTTTACCATGCCGGACATGTAGCCGAAATTTTCCGGCGAACCAATGGCCAATCCATCGCAAGCCAGCAGATCATCCAGCCCGGCCTGTCCCGCCATTTTCAGCACAGCGCGGCAACCCGAGATGGTATCCACACCTTGGGCTACGGCTTTGGCCATGCGCGCGGTGTTTCCGGTTTGCGAATGATAAAGAACTAAGATGTTGAGCATGCTTACACCCATTCGCCGATATGGTCTTGACCATTGCGAAAATGCTCGGCCAAGCCAATGAAGTTATGGCGTTCTATGAAAAAAGGCAATTCAAATAAGAACAAGGCCATTATGCCTCCCATTCCCATGCTTAGCCAACCGCTCAGAAACCAGCCGGCCCCAACCCCAATCCCAGCGCAGGAAACAACATGGGAGGCATGATCAGGCTGGTATCCAACTTGGCGCTAAAAAGCGCGTATATCACCAGCGCAGAGGCGGTAATTATCAATAACCTGGGGGGTATCGCCTAACTCGCTGTTTTTAAATGGTTGCAGCCTTGGTTGAAATAATAGCAAGAATGGCGGTGCAAAACCGAGCTGCGAGTCGTTGCGGCAAAGAAAGTGCATAAAAATTATGCAGTTATAAGGTGCGTGATTGCATTGACATCCTGGGAAGCGTGTTGAGCGGAACTTTTTGGGGCAAGGTAATGGGGTCAAGACATTATTTGTTTGATAGGTGTCATTAATTCCTACCTGGCAAGTTGACTATAAGGGTTTCCAGTGTTAATTTTAGGCATGTCGCAAGATATTTGGAGGGATGATTGTTGACTCTCGCATTTAGATTAGGCCTAAGCCTCCTCATGGTGGTGGCATTGTGGTCCGGAGCTTGGGCTGCGCCAAGTGCCAGTGCCTATATGCCCGCCATACCATGTTGTCACGCGGCATCCGCCTCGGGGCATATGTCAGACCAAGAGAGTTGCGGTTGTCCCCAGGATTCGCCATGCCGGATGCAGACAGATCCTTTTACTAAGGCTCAACCTGCCTTGACTCGTGCCGGCGTGCATATCTCGTTGGCCGCATATCCCATGTGGTCTTGGAACACCGGCCTGGCCGCACCCAAGCTACCAGGCTCTTTTGACTCACGTATCCTGCAGAAGCCGCCAGGCCGTCTTTTCCTTCTTCATGCAAACCTGCTGATATAAAACAACTCACGCTGGATTTTTAGCCTGATGCCGGGAGACTGCCGGAAAGGGCGAAGTGCACAGCTGCGTTCCGAGCGCGGTGTTTAGTGAAGTGAGTGCATCATTCATAAGCATGAGGTGGTTTGATCATGGCCAATAAAAAGCAGAACAAGACCAGTCATAGGGATTTGCAGGCCCAGAAAAAGGCCGAGGTGTTGGGTGAAAATA
>CAZDRW010000049.1:0-12143 GCA_964507555.1 uncultured Desulfarculaceae bacterium | reverse complement strand
TCGCAACAGCAAGCGTTTTCAAAACAATGGATATGGTCTTAAACATTTATGCCGCTCTCATGATCAGGCTGGTTGCTTTGTGATGTAAGGCACGATTTGGGATTCCTTATCGCGTGGCGAGGTAGGGGCTCGTTCAACGTTCGTCGTTACCCCCCGCAATGGCATCTTTGCGAACCGGACCCGCTTTTCTATCAAGGTGGGTAAGACAAGAAAAAACGATTTGCAGTATAACCTTGCGCCAAAAGCTCAGTCAACCCATCCGGCATACGGCGGTCATGGCGTCCAGGATAGCCTGTTACGCCGGAGGTCGTGAGTTCAAGTCTCGTCGTCCCCGCCAAATAAAATCAAGAGGCAAACCGCAGGCGGTTAGCCTCTTTTTTTATATCGGTAATCAAACGGACCGCAGTTAAGCACGATCGTTGGTTTTCCTGCTTTGCAGCGCATCATGCATAACTTTCAAGAGCTCCTGCTTGTCCACCGGCTTTTGCAGCCAGGCAAAAGCATGCAAGGAAAGCAAGGCGGGATCACCCACCAACTGCGCTTCGCTCCAACCGGTCAAAACGATGAACGCCGGCTCCGGGCCGCCGCTATCATCGGCCCAACTCTGGACGATTTGGCGCATGTCATTGGCGTTGCCATCCGGCAGGCCGAAGTCGCAGACCACCAACTCCGGGCGCGCCTCGGATATGGTGCCTTGCGCTTGGGCCAAATCCGGAGCCTGCCAAACCTGGTAGCCCTCCTGACGCATAATGGCCGATAGGCCGAGGGCCACCAAGCCTTCGTCTTCAACCAAGAGCACCCGCTTGCCCCCGCCTTGCGGCAGGTCTTGGGCGGGGATGCTTTCAGAAAACGGGGGAGGGTGACGCGGTCCTGCGGGCAGTTCAATAATCATGGTGGTGCCGTGGCCTGGCTCACTTTGGCAGGCGATGCTGCCTCCCAGGCTTTGCAGAATGCCCCTGCTCACCGCCAGGCCCAGACCCTGGCCGCGCACGCCCTTGTCTGAAGCAAAAGGTTTGAACAGCTGTTTTTGGATGTCAGGTGCTATGCCTGGACCGTTATCCGTTATTTCAACCATGATGAGCTGATCACGCCGGGAAGCCTTCACTTGGATAGACCCGCCGTGGGCCATCGCCTCCAGGCTGTTCTTGAAAATATTGAGAAACACCTCTACAAGCTCGCCTCGGTTGGCATTGACCCATAAATCAGACTCAATCTCCGCGCTGAAATCCAGAGGCTGTTCGGCCCGGGCCCAGGTGAGGCGGGCGATGCTCTGGGCCTGTTGGATCAACTCGCCGATATTAATTAATCCGTTTCCCTTGCTGGGCGTGGAATCGCCAACCACCGCCCTGGTCAAACGGCGGGCAACTTCCCGCCCGCTGGCGGCGCTCTGCCAGGCGTTGTTGAGATAGCCCTGCGCTGTGCCAAGCTCGCCCCCTTGGCGCAACACGCCCTGGGCGGCTTGCAGGTTTGAGGTGATGGCCATGAGCGAGTTGTTGAAGTTGTGGGCTACGCCCGAGGCAAGTTGACGCAATGACTCTTCGGCCTGCTTGCGTTCTTCCACCTCTTCCAAGAGCCGGGTTCGCGCTTGGCGTTCAGCCTGCAGGTTGTACCATTGCAGGCGCCGCAAGCGCTGCATGTGCAAGGCTGCGATCCAACCCAGAAGGTTGCCCAGGGTCACGTAGAGGATAATCATGACCAGCACAGGCACCGGTGCGTTTTCCACGATCGGGATAATAATTAAAAAGCCCAGGCTGATGCTCCCGCCGCTCAGAACGTTGATCCAAAGGCGGGTAGGGACAAAAACGAAGAACACGATGGTGAATACGAAGACCGTGAGCGCATGACGCTGGGGAGGCACTTTAGTTTGGTAGATGATGAACAGGGTTGCCGCTACGCAGGCCAAAAGGACAAGCAGCGCAATTTTGTCCATGGTTTTGGGGTCCGCGATGCGCCGAATATACAATCCCATGCCCAAGGCCAGAGCGGAAAAGGTGATCCTGACCATCAGGAGCATTAAAGAGGTTTGATTGATGCCCAGGGTGACGTAATCCACCCAAAAGCCGGCCAGGAAAAACCCTCCGCCCACCATGGCGACCAGGCTGATTTGCTTGGCCCAATCCCGGGCCGAGGCCAAACGGAATTGATCCTCCAGGCCGGAATCCCGGAATTCGCCATTCCACAGGCCCAATACAGGATTGTTCAGCGGAGGGGGCGAGGGCATAAGAACTCCAGCCATAAGGCCTTAAGAACCCGGCGAGGGCCGATAAGTCACGGATGAGAGGAACCGGACACAAGACTAAGCCGGTATTTACAGCTAGTTTATGTTAACCAATCTACCTGGGCGTTGCGAATCATTTTTCTATGGTGGTTTGTCTACCCGTGGGGATCAGGCCGCAAGGCCGGAGGGTTGGAAAAGCTTTCTCAAGCCGCTGGCATAAAGCACGGACTTAGCGTTAAAGATCAGACCTTCTGGGGTTGGCTGCGACCCAGATCCGCCATATCGCCTTGTGCTGGCGGACATCAAATCAAAGCTCTCCGGCGGCCAGGACGTTGCCAGGTATGTCCTTAATTGTTAGTAGGACCCCTAGCGGTAAGGAATATAGGACATGCTAATCGTCAGAGGCGCGGAGCCCCAGGCAGGCGTCTATCATATCCGTGGAATCGCGGGCCTCCAGTGCGGTGCCTTGCCAAACCACTTTGCCGCTTTCCAGCACCGTGACCTCGTCGGCCACCTCCAGGGCCCGCTGGGTGGATTGCTCCACCAAAAGAATGCCCATGCCCTTTTCTTTCAGTTCCGCGATGGCCCCGTAGCATATGTCGATCATCTTGGGCATGAGACCCAGGCTGAGTTCATCTATCATGAGCAGCTTGGGCTGGCTCATGAGCGCGCGGCCTATGGCCAGCATTTGCTGCTCCCCGCCGGAGAGCGAGCCGGCCCTCTGCTTGAGGCGCTCGCCCAGGCGGGGGAAGGTGGCCAGCACTCTTTCTATGCCGGGCTCCGCTTCCTCTTTGGCGCGGCAATAACCGCCCACTACCAGGTTTTCCCGTACCGTGAGGCTGCTGAACAAACGGCGGCCTTCCGGCACCAGGCCGATGCCCGCCTCCACCCGCTGCATGGGCGAAAGGGAATTGATCTCCGCGCCCTCATAGACGATGCGGCCGCCATGAATCTCAACGTGGCCCGCCACGCACATGATGCTGGAACTCTTGCCCGCCCCGTTGGCGCCCAAAAGCGCGGTGATGTGGCCGGCGCGCGCCTCCAAGTCGAGTTCCTGCACCGCGCGCATGGGACCATAGCCGCAACTGAGGCGCTCAAGCCGCAGCATGGGATTCCTCCTTGCCCACATAGGCGGCGCGAACCCCCGGCATGCGCATCACGGTTTGCGGGTCGCCTTCGGCGATCTTAAAGCCGTTGTCCAAGACGATGAGCCGCTGGCTGACCCTGAGCACCTCGCCCAAATTGTGTTCGATCATCACTATGGTCAGGCCTTCGCGGTTGATCTGGGCGATAGTATCGGCCAAGCGTTCGGCTTCAATGTGGTTCAAGCCGGCCAGAGGCTCATCCAGGAGCAGCAGCCTGGGCTCCAGAGCTAAGGCGCGAGCGACTTCCAGCCGCTTGAGCACTCCCAAGGGCTGGCCGGGCACGGTTTGGTCCGCGTGCTGGCCGATGCCGACCATCTCCAAAAACTCACGCGCCTTTTCGCGTTCCTTGGCGCGGCCTAGCGAGACGATGGCGCGCGCCACCCGCTTGATGCGGCGATGACCTACCGCCAAGGCCACGTTGTCCAAAATGGTCATGGAGCGGAAGGGGCGCACGATCTGGTTGGTAAGCGCCAAGCCCAGCTGGGCCCGCCGGTGGGTGGGCAGACCGCTGATAATGCGCCCGGCCAGGGTTATGGCCGCGCTCTGCGGGTTCACCATGCCTATGATGGCGCGCAGCATGGTGGTTTTGCCCGCGCCGTTAGGGCCGATCAGGCTCAAGAATTCGCCTTGCCTGACCTGGAAGGAGACATCGGTGAGCGCATGCACTCCGCCGAAGTGCATGGTCACGTTGCGCACGTCCAAGAGCACGCTCATGACGAGCCTCCCTGCCGTAGCGCGCGGCTCCTGAGCAGACGGAACATGCCTGCCAGACCCTCGGGAGCGAAACGCATCACCGCGAACAAAAGCGCCCCGTAAACAAAGAGCTTGTAGTCGCTGATGAAGCGGAAGAACTCCGGCATCAGGGTCAAGAGAGCGGCGCCCAAGATGACGCCGTACACGCTGCCGATGCCGCCCACCGCCACCATGGAAAGCACGCTGATGGAAGTGATGAAGCCGAAATCATCCGGCACGATGAAACGGGCGAAATAGCAATAGAGCCCACCGGCCAGGCCGGCCAGGGCGGTGCCCAGGGCAAAGGCCGAGAGCTTGTAGGCCGGCACATCCACCGACAGCATGCGGGCAGTGTCCTCGTCGTCGGCCACGGCCTCGAAGGCGAACCCCATCCAGGAGCGCTTTATGTAAAAACTGAAGGCGGTGGTAAGCACGACCAAGACCAGCGCCATTATAAAGAACTCGACCTTGCTCAAACCAAAGGAGGGGATGGAACTGATGCCCAACTCGCCGCCCAGAAGGCGCTCTTGCTGGCGCACGATGCCCAGGAACAGAAAGCCCACGCCCATGGTGGTGATGGCCAAAAAGTCCTCGCGCACCCGCAAGGACGCCATGCCCACCACGATCCCGGCCATGCCCGCCACCAGCATGGCGGCCAGCAGATTGATGGGGCCGGGCAGGCCCGCCTTGGCCATGAGCGCCGCCGTATAGGCCCCGATGCCGTAGAAGGCCGCATGGCCCAGGCTGATCTGGCCGCAGTAGCCCGAGATGAAGTTGAGACCTATGGCGAAGATGATGTTGATGCAGACCACCGTGGCCAGGGATACTTCGTAGATGCCCATATCCTATCTCCGCGCCATAAGGCCCTGGGGCCGGATCATGAGCACTACAATTAGAAACGCGAAGGCGATGGCGTCGCGGTCCAGATAATCGCCGAAGAAAATGGTGCCGTAGGCCTCCACCACTCCCAGCACCAGGGAGGCGATCAAGGTGCCGGCCACGTTGCCCAAGCCGCCCAGCACGATGATGGCCAGGGCCTTGTAGCTGGGTACGCCGCCCATGGTGGGCTCCACCAGGTTTGAGAGGAGCGAAATGAAAACGCCGGCCACCGCGGCCAGGGCCGAGCCGATGAAGAAGTTTAAATAGCGCACCTTCAGCACGCTCACCCCGAAGCTTTTGGCCATCTCCGGGTCGTCCACCGTGGCGCGCCAGGCCACGCCCACCCTGGTCTTCTGAGCCAGCCAGGACAAAACGCCCAGCATGCTCACGCTTCCCACCACGATCACGATATCAACGGCCCGCAAGGTGACGCCGGCGAATTGAATCAGGCCCTGCAAAGGCGCGTGGGTATAGGTAAGTCCGTAGGGCCCGAAAACCAGGCGGTAGATTTCCTCCATGGCGATGAACAGGCCTATGGAAGCGATCAAGGCCACGTAGGGCGGTTTGTGCAGGATGGGTTGGTAGCAAAGGCGGTAAATGGCCATGCCCAACACGCCCACCAACGCGGCGGACAGCGGCATGGCCAAAATCAGGCTGCCGGTGGAGTTGGTGAGCAATAAGCCGAGGTAGCCGCCCAAGGTGAACAGCCCGGCGTGGGCCACGTGCAGGATGCGCAGCAGGCCGTAAACCAGGGTGAGGCCCACCGCGATGATTGCATACATGCAGCCATAGATGAGCCCTTGGATCAATAACTCCACATAGAGCATTAAGGTCTGCCTAGGTCTGAAAGGTGTCGGCCGCGAGGCTCACGGGGGAGCACCCCCCGCAAGCCTCATGGCGTATTGGTATTTACCTTCTACTTGTCAGGCGGCGCCAGTAAAACTGCGTCGTCGATAACCGCGTAATGGTGCCAGTTGCCGTCCTTGACCACCTGGATCTGCACGTTCTTGATGATTTCGCCCAGGTTGTTGAACTTGATATTGCCGGTGGAAGCCGTGAGGTTGGTCTTCTTGAGCGCCGCCAGGATTTTGGCCGGGTCGGTGCTGCCCGCGCGCTTGATGGCGTCGGCCGCCACCATCACCGCGGTGTGGCCGCTGGCCGCCACCATGTCGGATTTAAAGCCGGCCTGCTTTTCAAAGGCCTTGATGAAATCTGCGGTGGCAGGCGCCTTGGAGTCGCGGTCCAGGCTGGTGGTTATGATGATGCCTTCCGCAGAAGGCCCGGCGATCTCGATGAACTTCTGGCTGTCATAGCCCTCCTGGCCGATGATGGGGCACTTGATGCCGGCGGCGCGCAGCTGGCTCACCAAGGGGCCGGCGGTGAAGTAGTAGCCGCTGGCGTAGATGGCGTCGGGGTTGTCAGCCTTAACCTTGGCCACGATGGAGCCGAACTGGCGGTCTTTGATGGAATAGCTATACTCGCCCAGGATCTTGATGCCGTAAGCAGCGGCCTTTTCCTTGAAGCCAGCCGCCAAGGACTTGCCGAAATCGTTCTGCAGGGTAATGAGCACGACTTTCTTCTTGCCCATCATCTCGCCGATCAGCTTGGCGCCGGCCTTGCCCTGCACTTCGCCCAGGAAGCTGGTGCGGAACACGTAATCGCCGGCCCGAGTGATGTCCGGATGGATGGCGTAGGCGCTGATGTAGGGAATCTTGGCTTCCTGGAACACGCCGGCGGCGGAGCGGGTGGCGCCGGAATAGGAGCCCGAGATGCCCACCACCACCTTGTCTTGGCCGATCAGCTTGTTGGCGATGGGAATGGCCTGGGCCGGCTTGGCCTGGTCGTCGTAAACGATTAGCTCCAGTTTTTTGCCCAAAACGCCGCCGGCCGCGTTGATCTGCTTGACCGCCAGCTTGGCGCCTTCGGTGGAGGATTTGCCGTCGCTGGCGGCGAATCCGGTGAGCGGCGCATTGAAGCCGATTTTAATGGTGTCGGCCGCCGTGGCCCCACCGGCCAGGGTTAAGCTCAGGCACAATGCCAGGGTGAGTAGCCAGGTTTTTTTGCCCATGATGTTCCCTCCTATATTTGATATTAAAACGATCAGCCAAATTTAGTTGCAGAGCGGTTGTTCCCAAGGTTGCCGACAGGTCAACCACTAGGAGTATGCCCGCCCGCTTAGTACTTATATATTTAGGGCCGCGCCCTCCTTGACCAGCAGGCGGCAGGGATTGCCTCCCATGCGATAGGCCAATTCGGCCGGTTCATTTATGTCCCACACCGCCAGGTCAGCCATTTTGCCCTGTTGCAGAATGCCAATTCGATCATGCAAGCCCAGGGCCCGGGCGGCGTTTATGGTGAATCCGGCCAGGGACTCGGCCGGAGTTAGTCCAAACAGAACGCAGGCCATGTTCATCATAAGCAGCGGCGAAGTGGTGGGGCTGGAACCTGGGTTGCAATCAGTGGCCAGGGCCAGGGGAACCCCAGCCTCGCGAAGCGCCTCCACCGGCGGCTTGCGGGTTTCACCCAGGAAATAAAAGGCCCCCGGCAGCAGCACGGCCACGGTTCCGGCGGCGGCCAATGCTTCCACCCCTTCCTGGCTAAGGTATTCAAGATGGTCCGCGCTTAAGGCCTTGAAGCGGGCGGCCAGTTGCGCGCCTTTCTGGTCGCTAAGCTGCTCGGCGTGGAGTTTGATCTTAAGTCCGTGCGCTTCCGCCGCCGCTAATATGCGCTCGGTTTGGCCGAAGCTGAAACCAATGCGCTCGCAAAAGGCGTCCACCGCCAAGGCTAGTTTTTGCGAAGCCACGGCGGGCAGCATTTCCTCCACCAGCAAGTCGACATAAGCGTCGGGCCGGCCTTGGAACTCGGGCGGCAGGGCATGGGCTCCCAGGAAGGTCGGGTAGACCGTGACCGGAAAATCGATGCCCAGGCGGCGCGCGATCTTCAGCATCTTGATCTCGTTGGCCGTGTCCAGGCCGTAGCCTGATTTGATCTCCAGCGTGGTTACGCCTTCACGCTGCATGGCCTTCAGCCGCGGCGCGGACTCTGCGTAGAGCTGATCTGGGCTGGCGGCGCGCACCGCCTTTACCGTGCTCACGATGCCGCCGCCCGCGCGAGCGATCTCCTCATAGGTCGCGCCCATGAGCCGCATCTCGAATTCACAGGCGCGGCTGCCGGCATAGACCAGGTGGGTGTGGCAGTCGATCAGGCCGGGCGTGACCCATGCCCCGCCCAGATGGTGAGTCTCTTTGGCGCGCTCAATAGACCCTGCGGGCAGATAGCTCTCCGGGCCGACCCAAACGATGCGCCCGTCTTTCACCGCTAAAGCACCATCCTTGATTGCCCCGTAACGTTCGGGGCCGCTCATGGTGGCCAGGTGGCAATCCAACCATAGAGAGTCCAGGTTGTCGGGCAGCTTTGTATGGCTCATTGCCGCGCTTCGCTTTGTGCAGGCAGTTGGATTTCGCAAAAAACGCTGGACTGGTCCACCAAGTAAATCTTGGCAGGAGCTCCGCATGCTTCAGCCAGGGTTGCGAACGCCTCGGGGCTGAAGGTGGTGGCCCTGAAGCCGTCCTCGCACACGATCACGCCGTCACCGGTGGCGGCTTCGTCTAGAGGCCCCAAGAGTTCGACCCGGGCTTGTTGCCTGAACCACTCCAGACGATGCGGCCAGAATTCGGCGGCGTAGCTGGAGAGGAACACGCGTCCGCCGGGACGGGCGACGCGCAGAGCTTCCCTTAGCAATGTCTTGGGCGGTACCTTGCAGGCGCTGATGAAGTTCTGCACGCCGAACACCAAATCAAAGCAGTTGTCCTCAAAATCCAAATTGGCCGCGTCCATCGTTGCGAGACGCAACTCGGGATGCTCGGCGCGGGCCAGGTCCAGGTTGGCAGGCGAGTTGTCCACGCCCCAACCTTGTCCGGCGATGGCGGCCAAGGGGGCCAGCACGCGCCCGTAGCCGCAGCCCAGTTCCAGGATGCGGTCGCCTGGTTTTACGAAGCCGGCCAGGTGGTCGATCTCGGCCTGGAGATAGCGGCGCACCCGCGGCCCGGCGATAGCATAGACCTGCCGCAGGCGCCCGGCGTTGAGCTTATTGGCGTAGTAGGCCTTGTCCATGGCATCCACCTTGGTGCTATTTTGGCTAGCGCCCATCACGGTCCGCATCAATCCTGGGGGTTTTCCAAAACGGCCAGCACTTCGGCGCACTTTTCCTTGGCGCGCGCGTCAAGGGCCTGGGCTTCCTTTAGCGTCGCGTCCTTGAAGGCTTCGTCCTTGATGCCTGCCAGGTTTATGAGCACGTTTTGGTACGCGCCCCAGATGCCGGTCTCCAGGGAACGCGCTCCCACCTGCACGTCCGACTTGGAGGCGGGATTGCCGTGACGGGCTACCTCGCACATGGCGTCCCAGGCCTGGTCGCCCAGGCGCATGGTCTCTAACGGCACCCGCACCGCCTTCTTGAGGCCCTCCTGCAGCTTGGCCGACCGCGCCAGCTTTTCCTCTGCCGTGCCCTTGGGCATGCCGAGGGCTTCCATGTAGTCGTTGAAGGCGTTGGTGTCGGCGTCTATCAGGGGAATCAGCGCCCGGCTGGCCTCATGCAGAGGCGGGATGATGCGGCGCATGATTGGCTCCAACGCCTCGAACTTGCGCACGCCTTGGGTCAGCTTGGCCACCATGGAACCCAAGCCAGCGCCCATGGCGGCCAGGGCGGCCGAGACCGAGCCGCCGCCCGGCGCCGAAGAACGCGAGGACACCTCCTCGATGAAAGCGCGCAGGCTTAAACTGGCCAAGGGCTCGTCCGGCTCCTCGGCCACGGCGTACTCGATGATCTTTTCCCGGGGATTGAATGCAGCCACCGAATTAAGGCCCAGACGCTCCACGGCTAGGCGCACCTTCTGGTCTTCGTCAATGATGAACAGGTTTTCCTTATTAATGTAATAGTCCGCCGCCTGCAGGATGGCCTGCAAGGGCGCCACGCCCACGATCTCCGAACCCGCCACGCCCACGCCCAAGAGCGCGGCTTCCTTTTTTACTTCTTCGAAAAGGACGTGGATGGGCGTTGTCTGATAATCGGTGAGGTTCACCGAGACCTGGGCCAGGTTGTATTCATCCACATACCAACCCATGCCCTTCACCTCTTGCAAGCGGCCCGGCTCATCAGGGCCGCGCCCGGCCTCGCGCAGGTTAAGGGCGATGCGGTGGGCCTGGTTGGAGGTGCCCAGGATATTCACGTTGTAGGCGATGAGGAACTTGCGCGCGCCGGTGGCGGTAGCGCCCCAAGAGGGCACGAACTCGGCCGGGCCGAAGTCGGGCTTCCATTGGGGGTCGGCAAGCTTTTTGGGTAGGCCCTCATATTCGCCCCGGCGCAGGTCGGGCAGCTTGCGCCGGTAGTCGGCGGTGGCCGCTTCCTCGTAAAGATAGAAGGGCACCTGTAGCTCCTCGGCCGCGCGGCGGGCGAATTCCCCCGCGATCTCCACGCAGTCGGCCATACTCACCCCGGACACCGGGATGAAGGGGCAGACGTCCAGGGCTCCAAAGCGGGGATGTTCTCCCGTGTGCTCGCGCATGTCGATGCGGGCCTTGGCCACCCGGGCCGCGGCCAGGGCTCCCTCTATGATGGCAACCGGATCGCCCACAAAGGTGTAGACCGTGCGGTTGGTGGAAGCGCCCGGAGCCACGTCCAAGAGGGCACAGCCTGCAACGCCACGGATGGCGGCGGCGATCGCTTCGATGGTCGCCTGGTCGCGGCCCTCGGAGAAGTTGGGCACGCACTCCACGATCTTTTTCATGAACACAACCCCGCTCGCTATTTGTACATGTTGATCATGGGGATCTTGACCCCGCGCTCGTCGGCCACCCGCACCGCCTGCTCGTAGCCCGCGTCCGCGTGGCGCATGATGCCCAGGGCCGGGTCGTTGCGCAGCACCGTGGTTAGCCGGGCTTCGCTTTCCGCAGTGCCGTCGGCCACGGTGACCTGGCCGGCGTGCATGGCGTAGCCGATGCCCACCCCGCCGCCGTCGTGGAAGGAACTCCAGGCGCTGCCCGAGGCCACCGAGCTCATCAGATTCAAAAGCGCCCAGTCGGCCACCGCGTCGGTGCCGTCCTTCATGGCCTCGGTTTCGCGGTAGGGGCTGGCCACCGAACCGCAGTCCAGGTGATCGCGCCCGATCACCACCGGGGCCTTTACCCGTCCCGAGGCCACCAGGTCGTTGAACAGCTTGCCGGCCTTTTCCCGCTCGCCATAGCCCAGCCAGCAGATGCGGGCGGGCAGGCCCATGTGGGTGATTTTGCGGCGGGCCATCTCCAGCCAGCGCACCATGCGTGTTTTATGGGGGAAGAGCTGCAGAAGCTCCTGGTCGATCACATCGATGTCCGCCGGGTCGCCCGAAAGCGCGGCCCAGCGGAAGGGCCCTTCGCCTTCGCAGAACAAGGGGCGGATGTAGGCGGGCACAAAGCCGGGGAAGTCCATGGCGTCATCCACCCCGCGGCGCATGGCCTGGCGCCTCAGGTTGTTGCCATAGTCGAACACCACCGCGCCCTTTGCCAGCAGATCAAGCATGGCCCGGCAGTGCAATGCCATGGAGTCCAGGGCCCGGCTGATGTATTGGTCGGGGTCGGTCTTGCGCAATTCCAGGGCCGCTTGGTAGCCGATGCCGTGGGGCACGTAACCCTGCAGCTCGTCATGGGCGCTGGTCTGGTCGGTTACCACGTCGGGCAGGAAATCATCCATTGCGGCGATGGCGGGAATGATGTCGGCGCAGTTGCCCAGCAGGCCGATGGAAAGGGGTTTCTTTTCAGCGGCCGCCTGGCGGGCCAGCTTGATGGCATCACTCAGGTCCTCGGTCATGATGTCCAGGTATTTGGTGTCCAGGCGGCGTTGGATGCGGGCGCGGTCCACCTCCACGCAGATGGCCACGCCGCCGGCCATGGTGATGCTTAAGGGCTGGGCTCCGCCCATGCCGCCCAAGCCGCCGGTAAGGGTGATCTTGCCCGCCAGGTCGGAGCCGAAGTGCTTTTCGCCCAGGGCGGCGAAGGTTTCATAGGTGCCTTGCAGGATGCCCTGGGAGCCGATGTAGATCCAGGAGCCGGCGGTCATCTGACCGTACATCATCAGCCCCCGGCGCTCCAACTCGTTGAAATGCTCCCAGTTGTCCCAGGCGCCCACCAGGTTGGAG
>CAZDRW010000048.1:0-12301 GCA_964507555.1 uncultured Desulfarculaceae bacterium | reverse complement strand
CAATACACGATAAATTCCCGCGATGGGCAACAGGCATATGACCGAGAGGCCTATAATGTTCCTTAGCAGTGAATGGAGAAAGTCAACGCGGTCTTTATCCACCCAAAATGCGAAACGTTGGGAAACATAGTCCAACGGAGTGAATACATTAAGAATAAAAACTACGCTGATGCCAACGGCGGTGGAAACCGCGGCTATGGCGTAGAATCCCAACAGCCTGGGCGGGACAGATGGGGTGGACGGCGAGGGATCAGGGCTTATCTTTGAGGCTGTATCCAACATTTTATGCTCATTGGTGGCAGGCATGACCTATCCTGATTCATATTTATTGGGGGTGAATCATTGTAGCGTTACCTGCTGGTTTTGGACAGGTATTTACCCGGACGGGCAGGTCAAATAATCTCCAGGTTTGCACTTGCCCCATGCCTGGGCCTGGGCTATGATTGTGACCAGGTGGTCATAAGAAGCGGGCCGCCTTTATGCTTGCATAGATTATGACCAGGTGGTCACTATAAGTATAAGCCAAACGAGGCTCACAGATGGCTTTTGCCGCCTCCCAACCTAAAACGCATCACAGCTCTGTAACGGCAATACAGTTATTGCCGCCGCTCCAGATTCCTTTGGGCCTTATTGGCGACCCGGCCTTGCGGCCGGTGGCTGACAAGCTTGCCGCGGGTCGGCGCTTGGACCGCTCTGACGGCTTGGCGCTCATGACCAGCCGCGATCTGATTGGCCTGGGCGCCTTGGCCAATGCGGCTAGGCAAGCCAAAAACGGCCGCCAAGCCTATTACGTGGTCAATCGCCACCTCAATTATTCCAATGTTTGCGTGAATCGCTGCGCTTTTTGCGCTTTTTGGCGCAGTCCCCAGGACGAAGGCGCCTATGCTCTATCCAGCGATGAAGCGGCGGTGTTAGCTTCCGAGGATGCGGGCCTGGAGATCAGCGAGCTCCACATCGTGGGCTCCTGTCATCCTGATTTGCCTTTGAGCTATTACCTGGAGCTTCTGCGCGCAATCAAGGCCGTGCGCCCCCAAGCCGCGCTCAAGGCGTTTACGCCGGTGGAGATCGACCACATGGCCCGCATGGAGGGCATGGAAACCCGCCAAGTGCTGCAACTCTTGCAGAAGGCAGGCCTGGTGGCGATGCCCGGCGGCGGGGCGGAGATATTCGCACCCAAGCCCAGGGCCAAGCTTTGCCCGCGCAAGATATCCGGCCAGCGCTGGCTGGAGATTTGCGCCGAGGCCCATGAGTTGGGCATTCCCACCAACGCCACCATGCTCTACGGCCATATCGAAACGCCCGAGGACCGGGTGGAGCATCTTTTCGCCTTGCGTGAGCAACAAGACTTGAGCGGCGGCTTCAACGCCTTCATCCCTTTGGCCTTTCACTCCCAAAACACCGTGCTGAATGAATTGGAGCCCACCACCGCCTTGGATGACCTGCGGGTGATCGCCTCCTCCAGGCTGATTTTGGACAATTTCCCCCACATAAAAGCCTATTGGGTGATGCTGGGCGAAAAATTGGCCCAGGTGGCCTTGAATTTCGGCGCCGACGATCTGGACGGCACCATAATCAAGGAGAACATCACCCACTCGGCCGGAGCCACCACCTCGGTGGGGCTCTCCGAGGAGCGCCTGCGGACAATGATCCAGGCCGCCGGATTCAAGCCGGTGCGCCGCGATTGTTTCTATCATTCATTGGAAGCCTGATGGAATCCGCCCTGTCTTCGGTTGGGAGAGAGCGGCGCGGTGTGGACAAGGCGTTGCATGAAGCCTTGCGCGCGGCCGAGCGCGGTAACCGTTTGAGCACCGGGCAGGCGCTCACGCTATTAGCCGAGGCCGATCTTTTGGATTTGGGGCACTTGGCCCATGCCGCGCGCTTTCGCCATAACCCGGAGCCCGTAGTCACCTATGTGGTGGATCGCAACATCAACACCACCAACATATGCCTTTCCGGCTGCCGCTTCTGTGCGTTTTACCGCCCGCCCGGAGCTGAAGGTGGCTATGAACTAACCCGCGAGGAACTGGGCCGGAAGATCGATGAGACTTTGGCCCTGGGAGGCACCCAAATCCTAATGCAGGGCGGACTGCATCCCGAGATCGGGATTGAGGCCACCTGCCGGACCTTCCGCTTCATCAAAGAGCATCACCCCATCCATATCCACGGCCTATCTCCTCCCGAGGTGGTGCACATGGCGGCTTTGGACGGGATGCCGTTGGACGCGGCCTTGGACCGGCTGATAGAGGCCGGGCTGGGCTCCATCCCCGGCGGGGGGGCGGAGATCCTGGTGGATCGGGTGCGGGGACTCATAGCACCGGGCAAATGCAGCGCGCCAAAATGGCTGGAGGTGATGGCTTTGGCCCACCAAAAGGGGCTCAACACCACCGCCACCATGATGTTCGGCAGCCTGGAAACCTTGCCAGAGCGCATAGAGCATTTGGCGCGCCTGCGCGAGCTGCAGGAGCAAAGCCTCTCGACCGGCCGGGGCAGCTTCACGGCGTTCATCCCCTGGACCTTCCAGCCGTTAAATACGGCTTTGGCCGAAGTCACCCCGGCCACCGCGGTGGAATACCTTCGCATGCTGGCGGTTGCCAGGTTGTTTTTGGACAATTTCCCCCACCTGCAAGCCTCTTGGGTTACCCAAGGCGCAAAAATTGCCCAGATGGCTTTGAGCTTTGGAGCCGACGATTTGGGGTCCACCATGATAGAGGAAAACGTGGTGGCCGCGGCAGGCGCGCATTTCCGATTGAGCCGGGAAGAAATGGTGCGCTTGGCCGGCGATCTGGGCTATAAAGCTTGCCAGCGCGACACTTTCTATAATCTGGTTTGAGATTCCCACGCCGGGCTTTTATCGGCAAAAACCTGTTTCAATCAACAAAAGAATGCGGTTTTAAACTCAAATCGGATGAGCGTTCGATTCAAGAAGCTCGCCATTAACTTTCTGCTCCTGCATTTAATAACCCTGCTTTAAAGCGGCATTGCCGCGTTTTGTTTATTACATTCAAACCTGAATTAGCTTAAAACCGCAAGGCTATGGTGCATGCTGACAGTAGAAATCCACTCGGAAAACCAATCAATCTGAACACGCAAGCTTTGGTGGAAAATTGCTAAAAAATCATTTTTTACTTGCAAAAAAAACGCCAGACTATTATTAAAGAAGCATATAAAAAGATAAACATGCAATATCCCCTTTTAAACGAGGAGTGGCAATGGCTCGTAAATCAAGGTGGACTAAGTCCGACCGAAAAAAATTATGGAAGATGGTGACTGATGGGATCGCTGAGCAGGATATCCGCGACAAGTTAGCCGTGGGTGATAAACCCATGACCGCCGTGGAATTCGCACAGCAGCTTAAAATGGCTATGGTGGAGGCGGGACAGATAAAGCAAGCCAAGCGCACCAAGGCGGCTACCGCGCCCAAGGCCTATGAAGTCACCAATAAAGGCCGTTTAACCATCTCGGATTTTAGTGACCTTACTGGTTATAAAACCGGGGATAAATTCTCCCTGGAAAAACCACGCGGCAAGTCCAACGCATGGAGATTGGTGCCCGCAAAATAATCGGCCCGCCCAGCCGTTCCGTCCATCATTCATTGCGCTCACAGCCCTGAATTATAATTGTTCTCGGCTGTGTGCGGCAATGACGCTCCAGCCAATGTGCGCAGTTCTTTTCAGAAAATTACCGGCGTTTAACTTGCCGCAGGCAGATGACGGTTACGCACAAAGTATAGTACAAGTTTCCCCACCACTTTTGAGGGGTGGCGCTAGCCTTACCGAGTCCGACTAGCACAATTGTCTTGCCGTCGCGACCAAACCTGTTCGCTAATATTATAATTGCAACGGGGAATGCAAGCACCGCAGGTGATGGTGTTAACAGTTTTCCGTTGCGGGATAATGCAATATCGATTTCTGTTGGAGCATCGAAACGATGCTCATGAAAACCCGGTAGCGAATCACAGATGACCACGGTTTTCATGAAAAGGTACGAACAGGCAAGGTGGCAGCTCTTTATGCACCTTCTTGGGTTTTATGGCGCCCAAGATCAAGCCATGCGGAGAAGGCTTTGCAGCTGAAGCGAATAGACCGGTTTCGGTATCTTGGTGTTTGCGCGCTTTTCCGTCGCGCAGACGCTCCGATCGCCTGAATCTTAAAAAAAGCGCTCGGAAAAAATCAAGCAGTAGCATCAACTCGAATGAATTGTTTAAAGACTTCAATTGATGTTATAAAGAAATTCTCCGTTGATCGCTTGCGTTTGTGTGCACCAGTATTCTCATTGCCTGGAGCAGTTGCATGATTGAGGCGGCGCTCTTAATGCCCGAAAATTACGATGTGACTTATCGCATGCCTCAGGGCGAGTTGGTGGAATTGGCCGCCAAGGTTAAGGGCGCGCCCTTTGTGAAAAGGGTTCTGGATTGCATGCCCGAGTTGGTTTGCGTGCTAACCCCTTCGCGCCAGCTAGTGGTGGCCAACCAAGCAATGCTGGTTTTCCTGGGCAAGCAGGATGGCGACTTGACTCCCGGCGTCCGCCCCGGTGAGCTGATGACCTGCGTGCACGCCGATGAGAGCCAGCATGGGTGCGGCACCACAGCCTACTGTGGTCAGTGCGGCGCTTTCCGCGCCATCATGGAATCCATTGCCAGCGGCGAAAGGGCTGCAGGCGAGTGCCGCATCACTCAAAGCACGGCAGGCAAATCCGAAAGCCTTGATCTCTATCTCTGGTGCTCTCCGTTTGAACTGGAGGGGCACACTTTTTACGTACTGGCCATTGTCAATATCAGCGATCAAAAGCGCCGCCAGGCCTTGGAGCGCATCTTTTTTCATGATCTGTTGAACTCATTTTCCGCGCTTACCACCCATGTTCAATTGCTGCAAAACGCTCAAGCGGACGAGGTGATAGGATTGGTAGAGCGGCTGTCGATTGCCAGCGATTCCTTGGTGCAGGAGGTGTTGGCTCAACGCGATCTGATGTTGGCAGAATCGGATCGGCTAACCGTCAACCCTTCCCTTATCAATCCAGAGCAATTATTGCAGCAGGTGGCCGATGGCTTTCAAAGCGACCTCTTACTGAAGGATCGCTATCTGCAAATCGCTCCCCAAAGCCAAAGCGCGGGCTTGATTTCCGATGCGGTGCTGCTGAGGCGTATTCTAATCAACATGACTAAAAACGGCCTGGAAGCCTCCGATACTGGTGAAATGGTCGTCCTGGGATGGGATTTGGAGGATGGCAGGATTAGGTTTTGGGTGCACAACCCGCAGGTCATTTCTCCCGAGCACCAACTTCAGATCTTCAATCGTTCCTTTTCCACCAAGGGCACCGGCCGGGGCTTGGGAACCTATTCCATGCGGCTCTTAAGCGAACGCTACCTGGAAGGCGAGGTGGGCTTTAGTACCAACCAAGAAAGGGGCACCCGCTTTTGGGTTAGCTTGCCCTTACGGCCTACATATTTTCCCAGACAAGCCTAACCGGAAAATTAGCGCGCCAGAATAAGGGCTGGCCCGGACAGTAGGTTCAGGCCGGCCAATTTAAGCAAGCATGGAACGATTACATGCCTTCGGCGTCGGTGGCGTTTACGGCTTTGTCTATCTCGGCCTGCAGCTGAGCCGGCAGGCCGGGAATATCCACCGAAAGGAAGCCGCGCACGATGGTGGCGGTGGCCTCGTCTTCGTTCAGGCCACGGGCCATGAGGTAGTTGATTTCATCCTGGGCGATCTTGCCCACCGCGGCTTCGTGGCTCATCTCCACGCCATCGGTGAAGCCGTCCAACTGGGGTACGGCCAGCATGGCGCCGCCGTGTAAAATCAGGCCGCGGCATTCCAGATGGGCCTTGATGCCAGGCGCATTGCCCACCAGATGCCCCCTAGCCATGATTTTGCCGCCGTTGGTTATGGCCCGGCTCACCACTTCGGCCCGGCAGCCGGGGTGGTTCAGGATCACCCGGCCGCCCATGTCTATATCGCTGGTCGGGGAGCCGACCAGGATCGAATAGAAGCGGCCCACCGCGCCCGGGCCCACTAGATGGCAGGTGGGATACATTTGCAGGGAGGTGACCGGCTTCATGCAGACATAGTTGGAAAGGAACAAGCCACCTTCTTCCACCTGGGCCACCGAGCGGGGGCGCACCGCCACGCCATCGGACCAGTTGTGGATCATGGTGAAGCTGAGCTTGGCGTTCTTATGCACGTAGAATTCGCTAACACCCACGTGCAGGCCTCTTTCCAGATGCGGGCTGGTGGCGCAGCCCGAGATAATGTGCAGCTCGCTGCCCTCCTCGGCCACGATGATGTTGTGCACGTTCTGCTGGATGTTGTTCTGGTCCATGTAAAGGCAGGCCTGGATGGGATAGATGGTCTTACTGCCCTTTTTCGCGCGGATAACGTAGCCGTCGTGCAGGTCCAGTTCGGCCGCCGCGGTGTACTTGTCCGCGTCAACCTGGACCAGCTTCCAATAGTAATCCCGCACCCAGGCATGATGCTCCAATGCCTGGCGGATGGGCAGCACTTCGATGCCTTCCTGCTTCACCGAGCAATGCACGGTGGAGGAATCCTTCATGATGAAGGTGCCGCCCCGGTCCTTGCCGCTTACATCCACCCCGGCCATGAGCAGGCTGCGCTGCTCGTCCTGAGGAAGTGCGCAAAGATCGGTTTCGGCCATGAGTTGATGGGGCTCCAGCGCGTGGCGGTACCCACTCAGATCCAAATCAATCCCTATGGCCGCGGCCTTGTTCTTGGCGGCCTCCGCCTTTGTCTTTAGCTGCGGTTGGTCTGGCATAATTTCCGTTCCTGCAATATAGGCGTGTAACGGTGCGTTTTAAACCCGCGCGGCTTGCTCCAGGGGATGAGGAGCGCCCGGCATCATGCAGGCCACGCATTCCTCATAGCCGTTCTGGCCAATGCAACGCAGGATCTCCCGAGGATTGGAGGCGCAGGAGAGAACCCCGCCAAAAAGCACGTGGCCCGCGTCGGCTTCCAGGTAGTCCAGGATGTAGCCGGTGTGGGTAATGATAAGACCCATCTTATTGCGTTCGCGGCGGCGCTCGGCGATGGAGTGCTTGCCGTTGTTCAGGATCACCTCGGCGTTCTTTTGCAGAAGATGGGCGATGGTTTCACCCACCAGGTGCATGTTCTCCAAATCCACGCCGCTTTCGGGCTCATCAAAGAGCATCAGGTCGGCGTCCTGGGCCATGAGCTGCAATAGTTCGGAGCGCTTGATCTCGCCGCCGCTTAAGCCCGCGTTAACGTCCCGGTCCAGAAAGCCGTCGAAGTTGACCTGGCGGGCCATGTCATCCACGTCAAGTTCCCTGCCGCCTGCGCATATGGAAACCATCTGACGACTCTTGAGCCCGTGGATGGTGGGCGGCCGCTGAAAGGCCATGGCCAGTCCTAGGCGGGCCCGTTCATGGATGGGCATGCGGGTGATATCCTGGCCCTTGAACATGATGCGGCCGGCTTTGACTTCATAGCCGGGCATTCCCATCAGGGTCATGAGCAAGGAGGTTTTGCCCGAGCCGTTGGGGCCGAAAAGTATGTGGGTCTCTCCGGGTTTTATTTCCAGATCGATATGCTTGAGCAGGGGTTTACCGGCCAGCTCCACTTGCAGATCCTCTATGAGCAGCATGACAATCAGTCCTTGTTTGGCAGATATTGTGTCGCTTCACCCTGACCGTGTACACCAAGATTGGCGTAGCGACAATAGGTGTTTGAATTATTAAGGCTGGGCCTTTGGCTCTTTGTGTAAAGCGCTGAATTATTTGGGACGCCGGGGGATGCTTGAGGCTTGGCCCCGGTGCAAAGGCAGGGTATGTTTCCCAAATGACGCCGCACTTGAAAGGCATAATTTTGTTATTGGCCGCCGCCCTGCTCTGGAGTCTGGGCGGGGTTTTGATCAAGTGGGTGGATTGGAATCCCGTGGCCATAGCCGGCATGAGGAGCGCCATCGCCATTCCGGCGTTTTTACTTTTTATGCGCCGCAAGCCGGTATTCAGCTGGTCGCGCTGGCAGGTGGCGGGAGCCTTGGCCTATGCCGCCACGGTCATATCCCTGGTGGTGGCCACCAAACTCACCACCGCGGCTAACGCCATCCTTTTGCAGTACACCGCGCCCATCTATGTGGCGCTTTTGGCGCCGCGTCTCTTGAACGAACCCACCCAGGCCCGGGATTGGCTCTTCATCATCTTGGCCCTGGGCGGCATGTGCCTTTTTTTTCTGGACCAGCTCACGCCGGCGGGCATGTGGGGCAATCTGTTGGCCCTTTTTTCCGGCGGATGCTTCGCGCTGCTGATAATGGCTTTCCGCGCTCAAAAGGGCTCGACTCCTTTCGAGTCGGTGATCCTGGGCAACGCCCTGGCCGCGCTTCTGTGTCTGCCGTTCATGTTCGGGTCTGGGCCCAGCCTGCAGGGCTGGCTCACCCTGGTGGCGTTGGGCACGGTGCAGCTGGCCCTGGCCTATTATTGCTACTCCTTGGGCATCAGGCAGGTGGGCGCTTTGAGCGCGGTTATCATCACCACCATCGAGCCCATCATGAACCCGCTGTGGGTGATATGGGGCGTGGGCGAGGTGCCCGGCCCCTGGGCCCTAGTGGGCGGGGTGCTGATCCTGAGCGCGGTTACGGGCCGGGGAGTCTACGTGGTCCGCCGCTATAAGCGTCAGGCGTCTTGACCGGACGCCACCCGCTGCATTAAGCTGCCGCCAGCATATTAGGGGGAATCGTGGAACCACAAGCGGAACGATCTGCCTTAACGGCAACAGCCTATGGCGCGGGATGGGTTTGGTGCGCTCCCGGCCGGCTTCTGCACGGGGCCTGGGTGGTGCTCCAGGCCGGACGGGTTGTCGATATCTCGGACCAGACTCCGGCCGGTATGCAGGCCGTACACCTGGGTCCGGGCCTCTTGATGCCGGGTCTGGTGAACGCCCACACCCATCTGGAGCTTTCCTTCCTGGCCGACTTCATCGCAAAACCCCAGGGCGACTTCATGGGCTGGCTGGAGACCCTGGTCAACCTAAGGCCGGGCTACGACCGCAGGCAGGCCAAGGAGTCCGCCCGGCGGGCCGCCACATTCGCGGCCGGACAGGGCACGGTGCTGGCCGGGGACATAACCAACACCGGACGCGCGGCCTGGGCTTGGGCCGAGGCCGGGGTGTCGGTGATTAGCTTCTTCGAGGCCCTGGGCCCGGCGCGGGCCGAGCCACCGGAACCGGAGATGAAATGGGAGGGCAACTATTTCAGCGCCCAGGCCGTGGCCTGCCACGCGCCTTATTCAGTGCCGTCCTGGCGCATGCAGGCCTTGAAGAAAAAGGCCGCTGCTATCCCCTTGCCCATGAGCATCCATTTGGCCGAAAGCCGGGCCGAGGTGGAATTTTTCACCGGCCAGGGCGCAGACGGCGCGCGCATGGAGGATTTCTTGGTGCGCCGCGGCCTGCAAAAGGCGGACATGGATCTGCGGGCCGGGCGGCCTCTGGCGCATCTTCTGGCCTTGGAGGTGGTGGACTCTCGCACCCTCCTGGTGCATGGCGTGCAGCTCACGCCAGAGGAACTAATCCAGGTGGCGGCCCAGGGCGCCTCGCTGTGCCTGTGCCCGCGTTCCAATCTGGGCCTCACCGGCGCGGTGGCCGACGTACCGGCCGCGTTAAAGGCCGGCGTCAATTTAGCCCTGGGCACCGATTCCCTGGCTTCCTGCCCTGATCTTTCAATTTGGGCGGAGATGCGAAAGCTTATGGAAGTATATCCGGAGCTGGATCCGGAGGCGGTTATAACCATGGCCACCAGCGGCGGGGCCAAGGCGCTGGGCCTGGGTGAGCATTTCGGGCGAATAGTGCCCGGATACTGCGCTCCTTTGGTTTATGTGGATTTACTCGAGACCAAAAAGAACGAGGTGCTGCCCGCGGCGGTCGCCGGCGGTGGAGATACGGTCAAGCTTACGATAGTGGATTAGTAGAGCAGGTTGCCCCAGCGGCTCCAGCTTACCTTCTTGCCTTCATCAGAGCCGGGCCAATAGAGCACCAAAGCCTTACCTATGATGTCATCCCGGGGCACGAAGCCGCCCTTGCCCATATGCCAGAAGCGCGAATCGTGTGAATTGTCCCGGTTATCGCCCATGACGAAATAGCTATCCGGCGGCACTGTTACCGGGCCGAAGCCTGGCATGCGTCCGCCGTTCAAGTAACGCCCCCAGGCATCTTTAAGCAGCTTGCCGTTGATGAACACCTGGCGGCCGCGCACCTCCACGCTCTCGCCGGGCAGGGCCATGATCCGCTTGATATATGGTATGGGCCCGCCCTCGGGATTCTTGAAAACGATGATATCGCCGCGGGCCGGGCTGCCGATATGGGCTAGGGTGACTTTGGGCCAGGGCAGGTCGATGGAGGACATGCCCAAGCGCAGCTTGCCGGGCAGAAGAGTGATGTCGTAATTCAGCTTGGAAACCATAAGCTGGTCGCCCACCAGTAGGGTGGGGCGCATGGAGCCCGATGGTATTTCGTAGGCCTGCACCGCGTAGTTGCTGATGATGAGGTAAAAGACAAAGGCCAGGCTCAAGGATTCCAGAACCTCGCGCCAGAAGGGCTTATTCTGGGACTTGGAACTATCTGCCATGCTTGGGCTCCCTGTTTATTCAGCGGATTATATGGCCGATGCGGTTCCAGCGCACACCGAAGGTCTCGTCTTTCCAGGACCAGTAGATGATGAAGGCGCAGCCTAGGATGTCCTCGCGGGGCACGAAACCGCCGCGGCCATGGAACCAGAAGCGGGAATCATATGACTGATCGCGGTTGTCACCCATCACGAAGTAATGATCCTCGGGCACGATCACTGGGCCGAAATTGTCGCGGGGTTGCACCCCGGGGGGCAAAATTATCCGATCCGCGTAATGGCCCCAAGGATCTTTAAGGGGCTGGCCGTTGATGAAAATCTGTTTGTTCTTCACTTCCACGCTCTCGCCGGGCAGGGCGATGATGCGCTTGATGAAGTCCTTATCCCGATCTTCAGGAAAGCGGAACACTACGATATCGCCGCGCTCCGGGCTTCCCAGGGGAATGATGACCTTGTCGGAAAAAGGCAGCTTGATCCCATAGGAGCTTTTGGAAACCAGCAGGTGGTCGCCGATCAAAAGGGTGGGCTTCATGGAGCCGGAAGGAATCTTGAAGGCCTGCACGCCCCAGGTCCGGATGATTAGTGCCAACACCACGGCCCAGATGAGGGCCTCCAGATAGTCCCGCCAGATGGGCTTTCTAGGCTTTTTCTTTTCTTCCGTACGACCTAAAACCACAAGCTTGCTCCTGGGTTATGAAGCGGCTGCAGCCGCTAGGCGGCAAGCATAGCGGCTGCCCACTCGACTGGCAAGCATTTTTATCTAGGCGGGATAACTGGTTAGGGCCGCGACCGGGGATATGGCTCCAGGCTCCAGCCCTCCGGGGGAAAGGCTCGGTAAATATCGATATTTTCCATGTCGTCGCCCATACTGAAATAAAGCACCATCCTGCCGCCGGCAGCGGGATCGCCGATAGCCAGCACCTCCGGGTCCACCATGGAGCCCGCGCCCCCCACCGTGACCACCCATTCCTGATGCACGAACGCCAGGCCGTCCAGGCTGTCGGCATAGCCCACCCGCCGCACCCGGAAGGCGTCCGACCAGTCGGTGTAGAACAGGCGGAAGCCGCCGCCGGACAGGGCCAGCACCGCCGGGTCAACGGCCTGGTCCAGGCGGTAGCCAGGTTCGCGCTGCCAGGTGAGGCCTTCGTCATGGCTAAGCGCGCTAGCCACCTTGTCGCCCCGGGAAACGAAATACATGCGCAAAGACCCGTCCGGGAGGCGCAGTCCGCAGGGCACCGAAAGGAACATGTTGCCTTCGGGCCCTTGGTCCTCCTGGCTCCCGGCCATGACCTGGCCCTCGTTCGCGAAACTTAGGCCGTCGCTGCTGATGGCGGAAAACAGGCGGCGGTTCTGCTGATCGTCCTGCTGTTCATAGATCATGCGATAGCGGCCGTCCGCCAAAAGGAAAACCCAAGGATTGGTGTTATTGCCCGGCGGAGGCGGGTTGGGAGGGGGCGAAAAGCCCTCGAGAGGATCCCAATTGATGCCGTCCGTGGAGCGGGCCGCTTTCCAGCCGATGTCCATGCGATAGGAATACCAGCCGCCCTGGGGCAGTTCGGTCACGGCCAGGGACACCCCCCGCATGCCGGTCAGGGTGACTTCCTGCCAATCGGTGACCGGGCTGGCGGCTTGGCCTGGTGCCGGCATAAGAGCCAGGCAAAAAGCTAACATGAAAAGTACACGAAACGCCGGAAAAGAGGCGCTAATCATACTGGTT
>CAZDRW010000047.1:0-12350 GCA_964507555.1 uncultured Desulfarculaceae bacterium | reverse complement strand
CCGAGTTCGACGCCCACAAAGTGGATTTCGAGGAGCTCACCCAGCGCCTGACCGCCTATCAGCTGCAGGAACGGGAGGCCATGGACCTCTACGAGCGCAAATGCTCCTGCTCCTCCTAGCTACGAAAGGGATTCCGCACCATGCCTGAGAAAAAAGAAAAGACCCCGCGCCAGAAGATGCCCGAGCAGGCCCCGGACGTACGCCGCCGCAACTTTGAAGAGGTTCCTAAAGGTTACACGGCCGAGTTGGCCCAGCTCGAGGCCAGCCGCTGCCTGCAGTGCAAAAAGCCCTCCTGCGTGGAAGGCTGCCCGGTTAATGTAGAAATCCCCGCATTCATCAAACTCATCTCTGAAGGCGACTTTGTGGGCGCCATCTTGAAGCTGTGGGAGAAAAATTCCTTCCCCGCCGTTTGCGGCCGCGTTTGCCCCCAGGAGGCCCAGTGTGAGGGCAGGTGCATTGTGGGCAAGAAAGACGAGCCCGTGGCCATCGGCAACCTGGAGCGCTTCGCCGCCGACTGGGCCCGCGGCCAGAGCGACATCCCCATGCCGCCCATTGCGAAGAAAACCGGCAAAAAGGTGGCCGTAGTGGGCTCAGGCCCCGGCGGCATCACCGTGGCCGGCGACTTGATCCGCAAGGGTCACGAAGTCACCATGTTTGAAGCGTTTCACAAACCCGGCGGCGTGCTGGTCTACGGCATCCCCGAGTTCCGCCTGCCCAAGGAGATCGTGGCCCACGAGGTCAACTTCCTGGAGAAGTTGGGTGTAAAGGTTGAATGCAACACGGTAGTGGGTCGCGCCGTGACCGTTGATGAGCTTTTGAACGATGAAGGCTTCGACGCGGTCTATCTAGGCGTGGGTGCCGGCCTGCCCTCCTTCTTGAAAGTGCCGGGTGAGAACCTCATGGGCGTCTACAGCGCCAACGAATATCTCACTCGCTCCAACCTCATGAAGGCCTATCTCTTCCCTGAGTACGACACTCCGCTGGTCAAGGGCAAAAACGTGGTGGTGTTCGGCGGCGGCAACGTGGCCATGGACTCCCTACGCACCTCCATGCGCATGGGAGCCGACACCGTTAAGTGCATATATCGCCGCTCCCATGAAGAGTTACCCGCCCGCGCGGCCGAAATCCATCACGCCGAGGAAGAGCAGATCGAGTTCTTCTTCCTGCACAGCCCCCTGCGCTTCCTGGGCGATGACAAAGGCTGGCTGAAGGCGGTGGAATTGCAGGAGATGAAACTTGGCGAGCCCGATGCAAGCGGCCGCCGCCGGCCCGAGCCCATCCCCGGCAGCACCAAGACCGTGGACTGTGACATGGCCATCATCGCGGTGGGTTCCGGCGCCAACCCCCTGGTCACCGCCACCACCCCCGGGCTGGAAACCAACAAGTGGGGTTACATTGTGGCCGACGAGGCCGGCAAGACCAAGAAAAAAGGCGTCTGGGCCGGTGGTGACATCGTCACCGGCGCGGCCACCGTGATTCTGGCCGCCGGCGCCGGGCGCAAGGCGGCCGACTCCATCCACGACTACCTCACCTGGGGCTGGAAGGCACCGGCCGGAGGGTGTAAAAAAGACCTCTAGCCAGCAGACGGGCGGTCTTGCCGGGCCGCCCGTCTCTGTTTATAATTCTTAATCCCTGGCCAGCGGGTCGGGTAGTAAGCCATGAAAGACGTACAAAGCCAACCAGATCATCGCAATATAGCGATCGACAAGGTGGGGGTCAAGAACATCCGCTACCCCATCACCGTGCTGGACCGCGCCGCCGGCTCCCAGCAAACGGTGGCCTCCATCAACATGTACGTGAACCTGCCCCACCAGTACAAGGGCACCCACATGAGCCGCTTCATCGAGCTCTTGTCCGAGCATTCCACCAATATCAACATCCGCAACCTGCCGGATATACTGGAAGAGATGAAGAACCGCCTCAGCGCGGAATGTGCTCATATTGAGGTTGAATTCCCCTATTTCATTAAAAAAGCCGCCCCGGTATCCGCAGCCCAGGGGCTGATGGAATACAACGTGGCCTTTAGGGGCAGCGTAAACGGGAACGGCCTGGACCTGGTAGTGGAAATGGGAATCCCGGTGACCACTCTTTGCCCCTGCTCCCGGGAGATCAGCAGCCACGGGGCGCATAACCAGCGCGGCATTGTGAAACTGGCGGTGCGCTTCAAGCGCTTCATCTGGATCGAGGACCTGATCCAACTGGTGGAGGAATCGGCCAGTTCCGAGGTGTATTCGCTCCTAAAACGCGAAGACGAAAAATATGTTACCGAGCAGGCCTATGAGCACCCCATGTTCGTGGAAGACGTGGTGCGCGAAGTGGCCCGCAAACTTGAGGACGACCCCAACATCATCTGGTTTTCAGTCGACAGTGAAAACTTCGAGTCCATCCACAACCATTCGGCTTACGCCTTCATAGAGCGCGACAAACGCCTGCCCAAGCCCACGCCATGAGGCAGCGGCGCCCGCCAGAATCGGAACTTTCCTGGGAGTTTTTTAAGGCCTCCGGCCCCGGCGGTCAGCACCGCAATAAAACCGAGACCGGGGTACGGCTTACCCACCAGCCCAGCGGCATAACCGTGTCCGCCACCGAGCGCCGCTCCCGTGAGCGCAACCGGACCATGGCCCTGGAGCGCCTCATGGAGCGCCTGGCTCAACTCGAACGCCCCCGCAAAAAACGCAAGCCCACCACCCCCAGCCGGGCAGCACGCCAGCGCCGCCTGGAGAGCAAAATACAGCGCGGCCGCATAAAAAAATTGCGCCAGCGACCCACCAGCGCCCACGACTAGACCGGTCACGGCGGCAAAAATATCGAACCAGTCTTCCAAGGCGGTGACATCTCCCTCGCTGAAAAGATAGGTCTTGAGCTCCTTGTCCCAGCAGGGCATTTGAGCGGCGGCGCGGACCCCGCCGGGAGTCTGCGGCCAATTCCATTTTGGCAAACTTAAGCATCGGGCCGCAGCAAGCGACTTTGCCCCCAAACCAAAAGCCCGCTCCCCAAAGGGAGCGGGCCGCGTGATATCGCAATATTGCCGGCTAGCGGTAGTTGTTGACCTTCTCGGTGCAGGGATCAGCCTGCCTGGTGAGAATAACCTCGGTCCAGTTGTCCGCGATTATGTCATAGCCGGTATCGTTGGGATGCAGGCGGTCGGCCATGAAATTGGCGTTGGCGGCGGCCGTATTCTCGTCGTAAAAATCTTCCCAGTTGGTTTTCATGAAATAATCCACCCCGCCCAAACGCTCTTGCAAGCGCTGGTTGTAGCGCTTGGCCCATGTGGTCTCGCCCGCGCTCAAGGAGGGCAAAATCAGGGCCACCACCACTCGGCTGGAGCCCCGTCGCATCATGTTGACCATGGCTTGCATGGCGCCCACGCTGGAGTCGACATTGTAGTTGTGCACCATGTCATTGGTGCCGGCCATGATGAGGGTGTAAGTAGGCCGGGGGCACCACCAGCATTCCGCTCCCATGATGTCGCGCAGGTCGTGGGTAGTGAATCCTCCTCGCCCGTCGTCATAGGCGGTCCAACCAGAGCCGGTGGCGCTTTCCAATCTGGATTTCAACCGTGGCGGTATGTGGATCTCGGTGATGCTGTCACCGACGCAGGCAACGCTTTCAGCAAACGCCATGGCCGGAGCAAGGGCCAGTATAGCAAGGCAGGCAAAGAAAATTAAACTCGGGCGCAGCCTAAAACCGATCATTTCATTCTCCCAGGGCCCGCTCCGCCAGCCCCCACGCGGGTAAATTCGAATTTAATGCTTCATTAATATACACCGCAGAGGCTTATCACAAAACCCATTACCTGGCAATATGCCGCTTACCTCGTATCCACAGCTCCCAGCTTCCACAAACCACATAACTAGCTCAAATCCATTGACGCTGGCCTCAAACGGAGTAGTATTTAAGGTCATATTTATCTTCCCGACTGGGCGCCTGCCCTAATACCAGCCGGGTTTTTGCTTCTATTGGGAGACAACTCGAATGATAAAACTGGGCAATTCGGTTCTGGTCCGGCGGCGGTCTGCTGCCATCTATTTGTTTGCTGCCGCCTGTTTGCTGGCATTGACTTCTCTGGCTTCTGCTCCAGCCCACGCCTTTGGCACCAATTTGCCAACCCTCACCGCTGGCGATCAGCTCAGGCCCGAGGTGTCCATGCTGTCCAATGGCGGATTTGTGGTGGCCTGGGTGGACCGCGGCGACGGAGTCAAGGTTAGAGCCCAGCGCTATGACAGTGGCGGGAATCCCCTGGGCGGCGAAATCGAAGTTGCCTCCCCAGGCAATTCGCAGGCCGTGGCCGTGGCCGGACTGGCTGACGGCAACTTCGTGGTAGCGTGGGACGCCTACATTGACGGCAGCAACCTTTACGACATAAATGCCCAGGTCTTCGACGGCGACGGCAATCCGGTCGGAGGAACCTTCTGGCCGGGAGCCACCACTGATTACGAGTACCTGCCTTCGGTGGGCGCCCTTTCCTCAGGCGATTTCGTGGTGGCTTGGACCAAGGCGCCGGCTAACGGCGCGCGTAGCGGCCGTGTGTATGCCAAGCGCTATTCTTCCAAGGGAGAGCTGAAAAGCAACGAGATGCTTTTGGACTCCAACGTCGATTCCCAGTCCAACTCCTCGGTCATAGGCCTGGACAACGAGGAATACGTCATTGTTTACGATCGGGTCAATTGGGGCATCACCGGTTGGGACGTGATCGGCAAAAAGTTCGACAGCTCCAACAACCAGGCGGGCGGCTTCACCGCCTCCTCGGACACCTTGAACATACAATGGTATCCCTCGGCCGCGAGGTTAACCGAAAACCGCTTCGTGGTACTTTGGACCGATGTGAACAAAGACAAACTGACCCGTCTCCAGGCCAGGATATTCGACTTTGACTGCAACGCCATCGGCGGCGAGCACACCATAAACGGCTCCGCCCCCTGGGACCGCAGCCGCTCCGGCGTGACCGGTATGGACGACGGCGGCTTCGTGGCGGTTTGGTCCAACCAGGCTTCCGAAGGCAACCGCGACGTAATAGTGCAGCGCTGCGACAACGGAGGCAACCGGGCAGGCGACGAATCCCGGCTCTCCAATGGCAGCAGCGACCAGGTGCACGGCCGGGTGGCCAAGCGCGGCGGCGGCTATGTTGTGGTGTGGGAGTCCGACGGAGAGGACGGCAGCGGCTTGGGAGTGATGGGCCGCCTGTTCTAGCCAAGGCGTAGCGGCATTAGAAAAGGGGCCCCGTGAGGGGCCCCTTTTTATGCGCAAGACCAGCTAGGCGGCTGAGCGCTGGTGCTGGGAAACCTGGTGCATGAAAGCCTCCAGGCGGGTGCGGGTGCCGCTCTGCTCCTGGCCGTCCATGGACAATGGCATATAGGGCAGGTTGCCGTTGTCTTCACGGAAGCGCTTCATCAGGGCGTTTACGATGTTCCCCGGCATGCAGGTGAAGGGAATTATGTTAACCACGCCGGAAGCGCCGCGCTGCATCATGTCCCGCGACTTGCCCAAACTCAGTATCGCTTCGCCCTCAAAGCTGGGGTGCAGGTAGGGATGGGCCATTTTCAATACTCGAGAGGTCTTGGGCTCCTCCAGGGTCTTGAGGAAGCCATGCCAGGGTTTGCCCAGATCGTGCTCGTCCTTTTGCTGGAAAAAATTCTCGATCCAAAGATTCTTGAGTGCGCCCAAGTTGCGCTTGAGCAAGGCCTGCTGAAGGGAAGTGTAGTTGGTATAAAGCACCCACTCGCAGAAACCAGCCATCCAGGCCTCGCCGCCCAGCTCCTCTATTGAGCGCACCACGTTTTCGTTGGCGAAGCGGTTCAGGCGGGTGTAGATCTCACCCACCAGCCCCACCACCGGCCGACGATGGCCGTTGTTCTTGGGTACTGCGGCGAACTCCCGGCGGGCCTGGGTCATGGCCGCCAACAAATCGCCACGCCGCTCTATGGTTTCCCTGACCAGGGCCAGATGCCTTTGATAAACCCGATCGGTATCCCCGGCATTGGCCTCATAAGGACGGGTTTCATGCAAGGCCTTGGACATCATGTCCACCGCCACGCAGCCCTGCCAGGCCAAGCGCACGAAATCGCCGCCGCCCACCATGCCCAGCTCTTTGTAAAAAACCTCGGATTGGTCGGGCGCATAGATGGGCACCTCAGGAAATCCCACCTCGTCCAGGACCAGCCGGTGGAAGCGATGGTATTGGCCGAAACGGCAAGGCCCGGAGCCGGAGGGCATGAAAAAGGCGGCTTTCGCCGGGTCGGCCCCGTCGTCAATCAGCTTCTTCAGCATATCGCCGGTGGTAAGCGCGCAGGGGTAGCATTCCTTGCCCGAGGTGTAGCGCCGTCCCAGTTCCAAGGTCCGGGCGTCGCTCTCGGCCAGCACATGAGCTTCTATCCCACAAGCCCTGAAAGCAGCGCTCACGGCATAGGCATGATCTGCCATGTTGGGAATATACATAACCCGGTTTTGGGCACGCAGGTTACGCCGCCGCGGCGGCCGTTCAATGATTTCTTTGGGCGGGGCGTTCTTCAAAGAATCCAGGAACGCCTCCAGCCGGGTGATGGCGCCCACATCGGCCGAGTGCTCATCGATCTCTATCTCCAGAAACGGCTTGCCATCCATGGTGTCCTGGAAGAAGTGGCCGATAAAGCTGTCCGGCCCGCAGCCGAAGTTGGTGATATACACCGCGTAGAGCCGGGGGTCGCGGCGCACCACCCGGGCCGCCGCCATGATCTTCTGGCCATAGCGCCAATACATTTCGGCCAGATCCTCCTGGCCCATTTCAGCTTCCAGGTCCAAAAAGTCCATGGGGATGGACCAGACGCCCAGGTTCTGCATCTTCTGAGGCAGCCCCAGGTTGAGGCCGGGGTCGGCCCCATTATAGGGCCGGCTCACCACCACCATGGCTAGGTCGTCCGGCCCCATGGCTGCCAGCACTTCGCGGCCCCGTTCATGCACCCGCTCATAAAAATCCTGCTGGGCGGCGAATCCGGCATCCGCTGCCGGGCCCACCTCCCGGATATTGGCTCCCAAACGCCGGGCCAGCTCACGCAAATTCTTGCGCAGAACCCTCTCGCCCCAACCGAAATGAATCGGGGCGCTGACCAATTCCACTCCCGCCCCTTCCAAATCCAGGGCCGCGGGGGCGGTGTAGACCAAGGTCTGAGAATAGGGACATACCTGGCCGTAGCCCAATTCGTGGGAGGGAGCGGCCATGTTGACCAGATGCGGCAGCAGGATGCGTTTCACCCCCTGACTCATGAGCTCCTTGATGTGGCCGTGAGCCACCTTCACCGGGAAGCAGGGCTCGTTGACCACCGCCTCCACGCCTTGGTGGATGATGTGTTTGTTGGACACGCCGCTGACTTGAACCTCGAAACCCAAGCGCTGGCAAAACGCGCTAAAAAAAGGAAGCAGTTCGCGGAAAAACATGGTGCGCGGTATGCCGATCTCTCCGCGCTTTTTGGCGGAGGCGACGGGGGCGATGTATGAAGTCAGCATCTCTTCACGTTCGGCGACGAGATCGGGCAGCTCCCGCTTGGGCTGGCCGTCATCCTGCGCCACGTCATATTTTTCGCAACGTGAACCATAGAACAGGGGCCGCTTTTCGCCTTCCACCTTGACCTTGCGGATCGAGCAGTTGTTGGGGCACCCCTGGCATTCGAAGGTGGAGATGGTGTAATCGGTTTCCGATATTTTGAAACCCTTGAACTTGGACTCCTGCCAGGTGCGCTCCCGCATGGCCAATAGAGCCGCGCCGATGGCTCCGGTCACGTCATGGTGGGGAGGCACGGTGATGGGGCGTCCCACCACCGACTCAAAGGCAGCCACGATCCCCTTGTTGGCCGCGGTGGCTCCCTGATAGAAGATCTTCTGCCCCACCGGCCGGTTCTCCACCACCTTGTTCAGGTAGTTGTAGACGATGGAGTAGCTGAGGCCCGCCACTAGATCGTTGGTCTCCTCGCCGGCGGCCTGGTGGGAAACCAGGTCGGATTCCATGAACACGGTGCAGCGCTCACCCAAACGCACCGGGGAGGACGCGCTCAGGGCCCGTTCGCCGAATTCGCCCTTTATCTGGATGCCCAGCTTTTCAGCCTGCTCTTCCAGGAAGGAGCCGGTCCCGGCGGCGCACACCTTGTTCATCATGAAATCCACGATGGCGCCGTCCTTAAGAGATATGTATTTGGAATCCTGGCCGCCGATCTCGAAGATGGTGTCCACCTCCGGGTCGATGGCCGCAGCCGCCGTGGCTTGGGCGGTGATTTCATTGCGCACAATATCGGCACCGATGAAATCCGCCGTGAGATAACGTCCCGAACCGGTGGTGCCCGCACCCAGGATGGTAGTCCGCTCGCCGATCTCCTGGCCCGTCAGCCTTAAGCCCTCCTTAACCGCCTCCAAAGGCCGGCCCGCGGTCATGAGGTATTGCTTGGAAAGCAGACGGCCCTGTTCATCTATCACCACCACATTGGTGGAGATGCTGCCCACATCGATGCCCAGATAGCCCTTAAGCGGCCCTTCCGGCACCTCGATCTTTTGCAGGTCCTTGTTGTGATGCGCCCCCCATTGCAGCTTGGTCAATCTTTTGGTGTCACGGCCGGTTTCAGAGGCTATCTGGCGCAGGGCGCCAAGCTCGGCGACAGGTTGGGCCCACTTCTGCTCCCGCGCAACCAGCGCGGCGCCCAGGGCGCCCATGCAACCGAAATGCTCGGGAACCACGAACTGGTTGTCCTCCAGATTCATTACCTCTTTGAGCGCCCGGTGCACGCCCTGGTTGGCCGCCACCCCGCCGGTGAAGCACACCGGCGGCACCACGGTCTTACCCTTGGCAATGTTGCTCTTTAGGTTACGGGCCATGGCAAAGCAAAGGCCGGCCACGATGTCATAATCCGGGGTGGCGTCCTGCTGCAGGTGAATCATGTCGGTTTTAGCGAAAACCGAGCACCGCCCGGCCAGGCGGGGCGGGTTCTGGCTTTGCAGGGCGACTTGACTGAAATCTTCAATGCTGAGCTGTAGGCGGTGCGACTGCTGATCTAAAAAAGACCCGGTGCCCGCCGCGCACATGGTGTTCATGGCGAAATCATCTATCTTGAGGCCCTGATCACCATCGGGCGAGACCAAAATCAGCTTCGCGTCCTCGCCGCCCATATCTATGATGGTGCGTGACTCGGGGTGGAATTGTCCCACTCCGCGGGTTTGGGCGATGATCTCATTAACCACCAGCCCGCCTAATAACGGGGCAATTATGCCTGCCCCGCTACCGGTTACCGCGCAACCGACAAAATACTCCCGTGGATACTTTTCAAAAATCCTTTCCAACACCTGGGCCGTTACGGCCATGGGCCGGCCCTTGGTGCGGGTATATTCCGCCCAAAGGATCTCTTTCCCGGGTCCTAAAACAACACTGTCTACGCTCACCGAGCCCACATCAAGGCCCAGATAAAGCTTATCCTTAAGCTCCGAAGCCTCGCTATCCGCCATCGTGGCCATAGCACTCCCATCATTATGATGAAAAACAAGACTAACGACCCCGAACCTAACCGGGGCCCCGCTCAAACTCCGCGAAAGAAAATCCGGTTTCCGAAACGCTCCTCTTTCATCATTTCCCTGGCAACCAATCCGCTCAAAAGCTCCCTGGCTTGGTCATGCTGCAAGCCAAAGGCCGCGGCGACATCCTCCAGGGTAAGCGGCCGGCGCCGGGTCATTTCCACCAGCAAGCGCTCCCGGCTGCCCCGATCACCCCCCGCCCTGCCATGCGGCGGGGCGATCACCTCGGTAGGCGAACCAAAAAGCCCGGCGATTTCACTTAAACGTTCGTGACTCAGCGCACGGGCTCCTGGGTAAGCCGGCGGCCGGATGATGGTGTTGAGCTGCACTTTGTCTGGTCTGATGCGCCCGGCAGCCTCCACGATGCCCCGTATCTCTTGCGGGGTGTCGTTGAACCCCTCGACAAAAAGCACTTCCAGCCAAATCTGGCCAGGGAACTCAACCCGCAAGTCCTCCAGAGCTCCTATTATGGCATTAATCTGCAGCCCATTGGCAGGCCGATTTATTTTTTTAAATACAGCCTGGCTGGCCGCATCCAGGCTGGGAACCACCACGTCGGCCTCTGTAAGGTCGGCGCGCACCTTTGGATCGGGGCAAAGGGTGCTGTTGGTTAAAACCGCCAGCTTGGCCGGGCTCAGTTTTTTAAGTTCTCTAAGCACCAAGCCCAGGTCCTGGTGCAGGGTGGGCTCGCCCGAGCCGGCCAGGGTGATATAGTCGGGAGGGTAGTCCAACTCAGCCAGGCGCTTTTCCACTTCGGCCAGCACCAAGCGCGGATCGCGGTAACGGTCCCGCTGAGTTGTGTGTCTGGTGGTGCGGCCAAGTTCGCAATACACGCAATCCAGGGTGCAAGTCTTGGGATGCAAGAGATCCACCCCAAGACTCAATCCCAGCCTGCGGCTGGGCACCGGTCCGAAAACCGCCTGATCTTTTTTATCAACGCCGCTCAAGATGTCGCTCCTACAGGATGAGGCACTCCGGCGGCCTCTTCACTCAAGCATGGGTTATGAGCGAGGCTCTGTCAAGAGGCCACAGGTGGCAATTAGTTTACACTATCAAGGGCCTAGGGTACACTTGGCTTTATGCAGATCAAGACTCTAGAACTCGGCGGGCCCTTTGTGGCGGCGCCCATGGCCGGTGTGACCAGCCCTGCTTTCCGGCTGATGGCCCGCCGATCCGGCGCATCTCTGGCCTATACTGAGATGGTCAGCGCCGTGGGATTGGTGCGGGGTCATAAGCTCACCTGGGACCTGTGCCAGGTGACGCCCCAAGAGCGGCCAGTGGCCTTGCAGCTATTCGGCTCCGATCCGCAGATCATGCATCAAGCTGCCCGCCTGGTGGCCGGTATGCCGGTGGACTTGGTGGATGTTAACTTGGGCTGCCCCGCTAAAAAAATCCGCCGCCAAGGCGCGGGCTCGGCCCTTTTGGAAGACCCATTACTAGCCTCCGAGGTGGTTGCGGCCACGGTCCAAGCCTCCATAGCGCCGGTGACGGTCAAGCTGCGTTTGGGCTTTAAGAGCGACCAACTGGAGGAACTCCTGCCCGGCATACTCAAAGCCGGGATATCGGCGGTCTGCCTGCACGCCCGCACTGCCAAGCAGGGCTTTGCCGGCGTGGCGGATTGGGATGCCATCGCCCGCTTGAAGGCTTGGTGCCCGGTGCCGGTGATAGGCAACGGCGACGTGCGCAGCGGCGGACAAGCCGTGGCCATGCTCCGGCAGACCGGTTGCGACGGTGTCATGATCGGCCGGGCCGCCCTGGGCAACCCCTGGATATTCGAACGCGCCCTGGCCCGCCTGGCCAACCGGGAGCCCCGGCAAGTGCCGGTGGGAGAGAGGCGCGCCGCCTTATGGGAGCATATGGAGTTGGCCCGGTTGCACGGCGGCCCTAATCAGGCCCTGCACTTTGCCCGCCAGTTCATGATGTGGTATTCCAAAGGCCTGCCCGACAGCGCGGCCTACCGCCGTCAAGCGGGCCAAGCTTGTGACTTGGCCAGCCTCATAACTATTACAGATAGCTATTTCAATAATCTGGAGGCCATGGAACTGGCCGGACAGCAGGCTCCCGGGCTGGAGGCGGCCTCGTGAAAGTGCGCCTAGCCCGCACGGCGGGATTCTGCATGGGAGTGCGCCGGGCCATGGAACTTGCCTTGGGCGCATCCCACGAGGGCGAAAGGCCCATCTTTACCTACGGCCCCCTTATCCACAATCCTCAAGTTCTAAGCCTTCTGGAGGATAAAGGCATCCAGGCGCTGCATGAACTGCCCCAGCCCGACTCCTTCAAAGGCGGCACCATCATCATCAGGGCCCATGGCATCCCCCCCCAGGACAAGCGCTGTTTGCAGAAAGCTGGCTTCAGCAAGTTGGTGGACGGCACCTGCCCCCGGGTGGTGCGGGTCCAGGCCATTATCCGGCGCGCGGCCAGAGAGGGATGCCAAGTTGTCATCGTAGGCGATGCGGCCCACGCAGAGGTGGTGGGGCTATTGGGCCATGCCGGCGAGAATGGGCAAGTCGTGTCTCAGGCCAGCGAGGTGGCCGGACTGCCCGACGCGGACAGGGTGGTGGTGGTGGCCCAAACCACCCAGAACGAGAACACCTTCAACGATGTGGTAAGCGCCTTGGAGGGGCGTTACGGCCAAGTTGAGGTGCACGACACTATCTGCGAAGCCACCCACCGCCGGCAGCAGGAAGTGCTGCGCCTGGCCAAGGAAACGAATGGGGTGGTGGTGGTTGGCGGCAAAGCCAGCGGAAACACCAAGCGCCTGGCCGAGGTGGCAACCCAGGTGGGCAAACCCGTGTTCTTGGTGGAAAGCGAATCCGAGTTGGACC
>CAZDRW010000046.1:10986-12422 GCA_964507555.1 uncultured Desulfarculaceae bacterium | reverse complement strand
GATCCCGCCTTCAGCCAGCCGCCAGTTCAAACGCCCGGCGGCCCTGATTTCAGCGCACCGCCGGAAGCGGAGCCAGCCCCAGACGATAGCCATGCGGCCCCGCCGCCTCCTCCTCCGCCTCCGCCGGGTCCAGAGCCCCCCGCCGGCCCCACCGAGCACACCCCGGCCTGGGAACTGGACGGCGGGTTCTGGCTGGCCAAGCTATGGCGCACCATCTGGCAAGTGCTCTTACATCCGGTGCTCACCTTTTCCGCGCCAGGGCGTTTAGACCAGAAAAAATATCCTCTGAGCTTCGCCATGATAATGAGCGTGTTCGGGGTGGTGGTGGACGCCATAATGGATCTGTATTTATCGGGCTCTATGCAAAGCGTGATTCCAACTATCTTTGTAATTATTTTTTCGCCCTTAATAATGATAGTTGTCCTTTATGGCATTGCGGGTTATATGAATACATTACTCGTTAAAGTGGGGTCGGGCCGTGCTGGCTATCAAGCCACCTTCCGGGTAATCGCTTATTCTTTTTCCTGTGATATATTTTTTGCTATCCCTTTGTTCGGTGTCCTGGTGGGTGGAATTTGGTGTATGGTTGTGATAGTTGGAGGCCTTGCCGCAGCCCACAACACCACCTACGGCAGGGTAATAGGGGTTATGCTGCCGGGGGTTGCTACCATATTGGTGATAGTTTTAGTGATGATGGGGGGCCAAATCGCTTATTTATCGGAATGACGAATGACTGACAAATGCACTTGCTGCGGCGCGGAGATGCCCGCCCAGGAAGAGGGCGAAGCCAAGTGCCCGGTATGCGGCGAGACGCCGTCTGCTGCGTCCCCGCAGCCGCCAGCCTATGAGCCTCCTTCTCCCGCAGACCAGACCGGGCAAACCGAATTCAGCGCGCCGCCATCCGGCGATGCAGTCGGGCCGGGCGATGGGTACCAAGCGCCGCCCAGGATGCCCCAAACCCAGCCGGCCGCGCCCCCGCCAAACTATTCCCGCTTCAGCCTGGACTGGGAAAGCGACGCCACGCTCCTCATGGGTCTTTGGCGCACCATCTGGCAGGTGCTTCTGCATCCGGTCAACAGCTTCCGCGCGCCGGCCCTGCCCGGCCAGGCCTGGGCCCTGGCCTTCGGCCTGATCCTGGGCACCTTCGGTATGGCCATGCAGGTGCTGTGGTCCAAGGTGTTCCATAAGCCCGACATGATTCCCCTGCCCGCCATCTGGTGGCTCATACTGTCGCCGCTACTCATCCTGGCCGGGCTTTATTTCAACGCAGTCATCGCCCACCTGGGCCTGATTATGGTGGGCGGAGCCAAACGTGGATTCGCAGCCACCTTGCGGGTGATCGGCTACAGCGAAGCGGCGGCTATCTTCTACTTGGTGCCTTTCCTGGGCATGGTGGTGGGCGGCATCTGGGGCCTGGTCATCATCATCGGCGGCCT
>CAZDRW010000046.1:0-10886 GCA_964507555.1 uncultured Desulfarculaceae bacterium | reverse complement strand
AACGCCGCCACGTCTTCCTTGCTCCGGGTGAGCGGGGTGGGCTGCAGCGCCTTTTGGAAGACCTTGCCATAGCCCTTGCTGGCCAGGCGGGTGTCCAAAACCGCCAGTAGCCCCCGGTCATCCGGGGTGCGCAGGAGCCGGCCCAGGCCCTGCTTGAGGCTAAGGACTGCCTCGGGCAGCATGAGATGGGCAAAGCCGTTTCCGCCGTCCTCTTCCACGCGCCGGATGCGCGCCGCCACCAGGGGATCGTCGGGCGGGGCAAAGGGCAGCTTGTCCACGATAACCGCGCTAAGCTCCTCGCCGGGCACGTCCACCCCCTGCCAGAAGCTGGCGGTGGCGAAAAGCACGCTGGGCGTCTCGGCTATAAAGCGCTGCAAGAGCTTCATGCGCGGGGCCTCGCCCTGCACCAGGCAGGTGTAGGGCAGCTTGTCCCTAAGGAGTGCGCTCACGATCTCCAGGTTGCGGTGGGTGGTGAACAGCACAAAAGCCCGCCCCCGGCTCAATTTGAGCAGCTCCTCCACCTCCCGGGCCACGGCCTGGGGGAAGTCGGGGTGGTTGGGCGCGGGCATGGCCTGGGGCACGTACAATAACGACTGCTCGGCCGGGTCAAAGGGCGAGGCTACAAAAAGCTTCACCGTGTCCGAGTCTAGGCCCAGGCGCAGGCGGGTGGGCTCCAGATCGCCGGTGGCCGCCAGGGTGGCGCTGGTGAAGACCAGGCGCGAGAGGTCCTCATACAGGGCGGCCTGCAGATGGGGCCCCACCTCCACCGGCGACAGATTGAGGCTCATGCCGCGGCGTCCGCTCTGCACCCAGGCCACGGTATGGCCCGGCACGGGCCGGGCCACGGCCGTGAGATCGTTGGCCAGGCTTATGGCCCGCGTGGCCAGGGATTCGGCCGCCTCATTGCCGCCTAGGCTCCCGGCCAAGGCCTCCAAAGCCTCGGCCAGCTGCCCCCCTGGCTTGGCCAGCATTTCCAGATGGCTGGGCTCCAGGCCCAAGCTCGCCGCCGGTCCGGCCAGGCGCCTAAGCTTGCTGAAGAGCCTCACCGCCGCGGCGTCCACTTCATTGGCGGCCTGCTTGCGGTCATCGCCGCCGGGCGCTTCCCGCGCCAGGTCCCTAAGGAGGGTGCTCACCCTGGCCTGGGACACACTCACCCCGAACACCTGGGTGGCCACCTCGGCCAGCAGATGGGCTTCGTCGAACACCACGGCCTGGTAGCGGGGCAGGGCCTCGCCGTGGCCCTGGGCCTTGAGCATCAAATCTGCCAAAAACAAGTGATGGTTCACCACCACGATGTCAGCCTCGGCCGCCTTGCGGCGGGCCTCCATCAAAAAGCAATCCTCGCGCCGGGGGCAGCGCCCACCCAGGCACTGCTCGCTGGAGGCAGTTATCTCGGCGATGAGAGCGCCGCTCAGGCCCTGGCCGCGCACCTGGTCCAGATCGCCGTTAACGGTTTCCCGGGCCCAGCCCCCAAGCAGGGCCAAGCCACCCTCCGCACCCGGCATATCCATCTCCGGCTGACTGGCGAAGGATTCATAGCGCCGCCGGCAAAGGTAGTTGGTGCGCCCTTTTAGCACAGCCCAGCGTAACTGGGGCGACATTACCCGCGCCAATAGAGGCAGTTCTTTGTGGTTGATCTGGTCTTGCAGGGTGCGGGTGCCGGTGGAGACCACCACCTTGAGCCCTGACATCACGGCCGGAACCAGATAGGCCAGGGTCTTGCCGGTGCCGGTACCGGCCTCCACGATCAGGGGGATTCCCTGGCGGAGAGTCCGTGCCACGGCCCGGGCCATGTCCACCTGCCCCGGCCGGGGCTGAAAGCCGGGCAAGGCCTGGTTGAGAGGGCTCCGCCGGCCCAGCCATAGTTCTATTTCATCGGCGGTTGCAGCGTTATTGATGGGATTCTCAGGCAGAGAGCGGCCTCCGGCGATCACCAGGAAATAACTTGACAAACAAATGCTTGTGGATTGTACTCTGATAATAGCTTTCGCTCAAGCACACCCAATGCGCGGCGTCTAGGGGACGGTCCGCGTCAATGGCATTCCTTATTGGCCAGGAGGTTTCTTTCATGCTCGTGAAGGACTGGATGACGGCTGATCCCATTACGGTAGGTCCCGACACTTCTGTGATGAAGGTATCGCAGATTATGAAGGAAAACAACGTGCGCCGGCTGCCGGTCTTGGATGCCTCCGGCAAATTGGTGGGCATTGTCAGCGACCGCGACTTAAAAGAGGCCAGCCCTTCCAAGGCCACCACCCTGGACGTGCACGAGCTCTACTACCTCCTTAGCGAGCTCAAGGTCAAGGACATCATGAGCCGCAAGGTTCGCTCCATCCGGCCCCTTGATACCGTGGAAAAGGCCGCGGTTATCATGCTGGAAAGCAAGGTTACCGGGTTGCCGGTGGTGGAGGACGGCAAGGTGGTGGGCATTCTCTCCGAAGGCGACGTCTTCAGGGTGCTGACCAGTATAACCGGCATTTACCGGGGCGGCACGGTGTTCTCCTTCGTGCTGGAGGACCGGCCCGGCTCCATCAAAGAGGTGGCGGATGTCATCCGCAAGCATGGCGGCCGCATGGTGAGCATACTCACCTCCTACGAAATGTGCGAGGAGGGCACCCGCAAGGTGGCCATCCGCATCGCAGACATGGCCCAAGATAAAATGGCCGGGCTGCAAAAAGAGCTGGAGGGCGAATTCACCGTGGACCACGTGGCCCACGACGAGTTGAGTGACATTTAGAACCTGTTCCTTAAGAAAAAAAGCTAAGGCCCCGCTCCGCCCTATGGGTGGCAAGCGGGGTCTTTTTTGCTGCTAGCCGTTGGTGCGATCCAAACCTCTCCCACGCAGGATCAGGGCTTGACCGGTTTGGGCAGAGGTTGTCCCGGGGCGAAGGTTTCAGCCTGCATGAAATCCTCGGCTCCCCTGTTGTTCTGAGGACGAGGGGTGCCTGGACTTGGCGGCAAGGGCTCCTGCCCTTCCCGGAACGCTTCGAAAAAACCTCCCTCCGCACCCGCCCGCATGGCTTGTCCGGTCTTGGGGTTTATACGGGCAAACACCACGCCCGGCGGAACCGGGAAATCCTGCGGCGGATCCTTCTTGAGCGCTTCCTTCATGAAATCCAGCCAGATGGGTCCCGCGGCCCGCGCGCCGGTTTCCTTGCGGCCCAAGGGCTCGTTGTCGTCCTGGCCTACCCAGACACCGCATACCAAGCGCGGGGTGAATCCCACGAACCAGGCGTCCCGCAGGTCGTTGGTGGTGCCGGTCTTGCCCGCCACCGGCCTGCCCAGGGCCTTCATCTTGCGGCCGGTGCCGTTTTGCACCACGCCGCACAAAAGGTGGGTCATGACAAAAGCCGTCTGGGGGCTGATGGCTTGGGTGAAATGAGGCTTGGCCTGGAAGATGACCTTGCCTTCCCGGTCGCGCACCTCCTCGATCATCACCGGCTCCACCAGCCTGCCTTGGTTCACAAATACCGAATAGGCCCGAGTCAACTCCAGCAGGCTAAGGCCGCTGGTGCCCAGGGCCAGTGACAAATTGGGGGTCAGCTGGCTCTGAATGCCGAAGCGCCTGGCATAGTTAATGGTGTAATTGAGGCCCAGCTCCGACAAAAGCTTCACCGTGACCACGTTGCGCGAGTGCTCCAGGGCTTCGCGTAAGGTGGTGGGGCCGTAAAACTCATTTTCGTAATTCTTGGGCTTCCATTTGTCGCCCGGGCGGCTGGGGTCGTCGAAAACCACCGGCGCATCCAGGATGACGCTGACCGGAGTGAAGGCGTGAACTGGATTATCCAGCGCGGCCGAATAAATGAAAGGCTTGAAGGCCGATCCCGGCTGGCGGTGGGCTTGGATGGCCCGGTTGTATTGACTCTTGCTGAAATCGCGGCCGCCGATCAAAACCCGCACCCTGCCGCTGCCCGCCTCCATGCACATCAGCGCGGACTGGGCCATGGGTTCCTGCACCAGTTCCGTCTGCCAGGTCTTTTTGGCGGCGCGATATTCGCCCAGTTTGATATACACCGTGTCGCCCGGCTTCAGCACCGGCTTTCCGCCGTGGCGGCGGCGCAGCCATTCCAGACTGGCGGCGGGAATAACTCCCCGTCCCGCGCCCATGCGCACCACCGGCGAGGTGTCGGCGGTGCTTCCCACCACCACCGCTTCCATTGTCTGGCCCTGCTCCAAACCGACCTCGCTCACCGGACGCTCGGCGATTGATTTCAGCTGGGCTGGCGGTACCTTGGACAAGGGTCCGCGGAATCCCTGGCGCCGGGTCAATTCCTGCAGGCCCTGCCAGATGGCTTGATAGCCCGCGCGGGTGAGCCTGGGATCGCAGGCCGTCTTTACGGTGAGGCCGCCTTCATACAGCATGGTGGGGCCGTAGCGGTCTTCCAGCCATTGGCGCACGAATTCGCTGTAGTAATCCGCATCCACCATCTCTGGCCGGTGCGGCCGGATTTCCATGTTCTGGTTCAGTGCCTGGTCGGCCTGGGCCTGGCTGATGTGGCCGTCGGCCACCATGCGGCCGATCACATATACCTGGCGGGTGCGCGCCCGGCGAGGATGGCGAATGGGGCTATAGCGGCTGGGAGCCCTCAGGAGCCCGGCCAAGAGGGCGGCCTCGGCTATGGTCAAATCCTTGGCCGGCTTGCCGAAGTAAACCTGGGCCGCGGCCTGGATGCCGTAAGCGCCGTGGCCCAGGTATATCTGGTTAAGATAAAGAAAAAGGATCTCCTCCTTGGTGAGATAGCTCTCCATGCGGTAGGCCAGGATCCATTCCTTAATCTTGCGGATATAGGTGCGCTGGGGCGAAAGCAGAAGCGCCTTGGCCACCTGCTGGGTTATGGTGCTGCCGCCCTGCACCACCCGCCCGGCTCTAAAGTTTTTGATGGCCGCGCGAATTATGCCGGCCAAATCCACCCCTTTATGATGAAAGAACTCGCCGTCCTCGGCAGAGACAAAAGCCATCACCACATGCGGCGGCAGCTGGTTCAGGGGAATTACGTAGCGGCGCTGGCGCGAGTACTCGGCCATGAGGGAGCCGTCGGCCGCGAAAACCTGGGTCACCGCCGGTGGGGCGTATTCCGCCAGGCGATCGATCCTGGGCAGGTCCTGGCTTATCCAAAACCAGGCGCCCACGGCCAAGCCCGCACCTAAAGCGCCCAAGCAGAGCACGGTTAGCGCGCTCCACAGCATAAGGCGGCGCAACCAGCTTTTCTTGGCTTTGCCTCTGGCGGTCTTTGCTTTAGTCGCTTTGGCCTTTTGGGCTGGCAAATTAATCCTCCTGTAGATAACGGAATTTTATCAAAGCGTGACCACCCTGGCCAGCCCACCCCGGCTTTAAGTAGCTTCCTTGACCCCCCATGACTCGCGTGCTAAATTTTCAGGTCACTGATACCCCCTCATACCATTAGGAAAATCGTCGTGCACGAGCTCTCCATCGCCCAATCGCTCTTGGATATTGTTTTGCAGGAAGCTAAGCGCCACGGCGTCGAGCGGGTCATCCGGGTGGGGGTCAGGGTGGGCGCCTTTTCGGCGGTGGTACCGTCAGCGCTCACTTTCAGCTTTGACCTCATAAAGGAAGGCACGGTGGCGGCCGAGGCCCAACTGGCCATTGAGGAAGTGCCGCTCACCGGCCGCTGCCAGGACTGCGGCCAGATCCTGGACAATATGGACAGTCCCATTGCGGATTGTCCGGCCTGCGAGTCCAAGAAGATAGAGCTGACCCAGGGCCGCGAACTGACCATTGCCTATATTGAAACCGACGAGTGAGATCAACTATACGGGATAACTGTAAAGGGTAAAGCCCATGTCAGAGATAGAAGTCAGCCGGCCCATATTAGAGGCCAACCAGCGCATAGCCCAGGAAAACCGGCGTCTTTTCCGGGAGGCTGGGGTGAAGGTGATCAACATCATTTCCAGCCCGGGCGCCGGCAAGACCACGCTTCTGGAACAGACCTTGAGCCGGTTGGCCGATGATTTGGCCATGGGCGTGGTGGAAGGCGACATCCAAAGCACCGAGGACGCCCAACGGGTGGCGGCCTGCGGGGTCAAGGCGGTGCAGATCGAAACCAAAGGAGCCTGCCACCTGGACGGTCAGATGATCGGCCAAGTGCTGACGGCCTTTAACCTCAACCAGCTTGACCTTCTGATCGTAGAGAACGTAGGCAATCTGGTTTGTCCGGTGGAGTTCGACCTGGGCGAGGACATGAAGCTGGCGGTGCTTTCGGTGACCGAAGGCGACGACAAGCCCAGTAAATATCCCCAGCTCTTTCAAGAGGCCGGCGTGCTCATCGTGAACAAGATAGACCTGCTGCCTTACATTGATTGCGACCTGGAGCGCATCCATGAGACCTGCCGCCGACTAAACCCAGCGCAAAAGATCTTCGACCTGTCCTGCCGCACCGGCGAGGGCATGGAGGCTTGGGTGGATTGGCTAAGGGCGTGGACCAAAAGCTAGGCACGCCGATTACCACGGCTGACACCGGGCTATCGCGGGTGCGCGGCCAAGTCGAAGGCGTGGTGCAAGGCGTCGGCTTCCGGCCCTTTGTCTACAATTTGGCCCTGGCGCTCAACCTCACCGGCATGGTGACCAACACCGCCGCCGGGGTTGAGCTTGTGGTGCAGGGGCCGGGCCGCGAGGTGGCCGAGTTTTTCCGCCGGCTGGTGAGCGACCCTCCGCCCCTAGCCAAGATCGACGCGCTCAATTGGGAAGACGAGGAGCCGGTGGTTGAGGAGCAGGGCTTTGTCATTCTTCAGTCCAAAGCCGGCACCCGCCGCACCCTGATCTCACCCGATGTGGCGGTCTGCGACGACTGCCTGACCGAAATGCGGGACCCAAGCGACCGCCGCTACGGCTACGCCTTCATCAACTGCACTCACTGCGGCCCGCGCTACACCATAATCCAGGACCTGCCCTACGACCGGCCCTTCACCACCATGAAGGCCTTTACCATGTGCTCCGCCTGCCAGGCTGAATATGACGATCCCAGCAACCGGCGCTTCCACGCCCAACCCAACGCTTGCCCGGTGTGCGGGCCCCGCTTGTGGCTGACTGATGCCGCGGGCAGAGAGATCGCCTGCGACGATCCCATCAAGGAGACTGCCGACGCCCTGCGCGCAGGAGAGGTGGTGGCCATCAAGGGGCTTGGCGGTTTTCATCTGGCGGCGGACGCCTGCAACGAAGAGGCTGTGTCCCGCCTGCGTTCCCGCAAGCACCGCGAGGAAAAACCCCTGGCCTTGATGGTGCCTAGCTTGGAGGCGGCGCAGGCGCTGGTGAACCTGGATCCGGTCAGCCAGGCCGCGCTCGTCTCCCGCGAGCGTCCCATCGTGCTCTGCCCGCAAAAACCCAAGAGCGGGGTAGCGCCTTCGGTCAATCCACGCAACCGTCTCCTGGGGGTGATGCTGCCCTATACGCCTTTGCACCACCTGCTGATGGATAAGGGATTCAAGGCCCTGGTCATGACCTCGGGCAATGTGAGCGACGAGCCCATCTGCCTGGAAAACGACGAGGCGCTTTGCCGCATCGGCGGGGCCGCCCCGCGCGGCGCCATCACCGACAAGCTCCTTTTGCACAACCGCGACATTTACCTACGCTCCGACGACTCCGAGGAGGCTGTAGAGGACGGACGCATGCACTATTTGCGGCGCTCCCGCGGCTTCGTGCCGGTGCCGCTCAAGCTGAAGGAAGGTCTGGTGCCGCCGGACTGTCCGCCGGTTCTGGCCACAGGCGCGCACTTGAAGAACACGCTGTGCCTGCTGCGGGGCCGCGAGGCCTTCGTCAGCCAACACGTGGGCGATCTGGAAAACCTCGAGACCCTGGAGTTCTTCGAGCTCACCGCGAGACACCTGGAGCGCATTCTGGAGGCCCGTCCCGGCTTGATCGCCTGCGACTTGCATCCGGATTACCTTTCCACCCGCTGGGCCATGGAGGCCGCGAGGAAGCGCGGCCTGCCTCTGGTGCGGGTGCAGCACCACCACGCCCACGCGGTGGCGCTCATGGCCGAGCATGGGCTCATGGGCCCGGTGCTGGCCCTAAGCCTGGACGGCACCGGCTTTGGTCCGGACGGCACGGTTTGGGGCGGCGAGCTTCTCAAGGCCGAGACGCAAGACTACCGCCGCTTGGGTCATTTGCGGCACTTTGGTCTTCCCGGCGGCGAGGCGGCGGTCAAGGAACCCTGGCGGGTGGCCCTGGGCATCCTGCTGGACCTCTATGGTGACGATGCGGCTTCGTTGGACCTGGAGGTGGTGCGGATCTATGGCGAGCATCTCGATCTCCTGGGCCGCATGAAACAGACTGGCCTGAACACGCCCCTGACCTCCAGTCTGGGCCGTTTGTTCGACGCGGCGGCGGCACTTTGCGGCTTGCGTTTCAGCGTGGCTTACGAAGGCCAAGCGGCCATCGAGCTGGAGCAGGCCATGGCGGCGCGCTCTCAAGAAGGCTATGAATTCACGGTGGCCGAGGAGCGCGGCCTGCTAATTCTCGATTGGGGCGCGGCTTTGTGGACGTTGGTGAACGACATTGTAGCAGGGGTGGAGCCGGCTATAGTATCGGCCCGTTTCCATGCCGGACTGATCAACGGTTTGGCCGCTTGGGCCCAAGCCGGAGCCGAAGCCGGTGGCTTACGCCAAGTCTGCCTAGGCGGCGGATGCATGCTGAACGCCGAACTCCTGACACGCCTGCCTGGGATTCTAAAGTCCCGCGGCCTTGAAGTTTATGCGCCCGAGGCGCTGCCCGCCGGCGACGGCGGCCTCTGCCTGGGTCAGGCCCTAGCCGGAGCAGCAGCGTGGGGAAGCGGATTGATAATTGATGGGCATAACGTGCTGGGTCCTTCCAGCGAGGAGTTGACAAGGTGAAACACGCTGCCGAGTATCGCGATCCCGAGTTGACCAAAAGCCTGGCCCGGGCCATCAATCAGGCCAGCACCAAGCCGGCCCGGTTTATGGAGCTTTGCGGCACCCATACCATGGCCATCGCTCGCCATGGGCTCATCCAAATGCTGCCGCCCACGGTCGAGCTGGTCTCCGGTCCGGGCTGCCCGGTCTGCGTCACCGCCACCGAGGAGATCGACCGCGCCGTGAAGCTGGCCAAGGAACCCGGCGTGATCGTCGCCACTTTCGGCGATTTGCTCAGAGTGCCGGGCAGCCACAGCTCGCTGGCCAAGGAGCGCGCCGCCGGGTCCAAGGTGGAGATCGTGTACTCGCCCCTGGACGCCATCGAGTTGGCCAAAAACCAGCCGGGCAGCCAGGTGGTTTTCCTGGGCATAGGATTTGAGACCACCGCGCCCACCGTGGCTGCCGCCCTGCTCATGGCCAAACAGCAGGGCCTGGATAACTTCAGTGTGCTGGCCGCCCACAAGCTCCTGCCCCCGGCCTTGGCCGCGCTTTTGTCCGGCCCCGAACTGGGGCTGAACGGCTTTGTTTGCCCTGGCCACGTCACCACCGTGATCGGCACCGAGCCCTACGAGGGAGTTGCCGCCGGCTACGGTCTGCCCTGCGTGGTGGCGGGCTTCGAGCCGGCCGACATCCTGGCCACCCTGCTCATGCTGGTCAGGCAGGTGGAGGCGGGCCAGGCCAAGGTGGAGATTCAATACCGCCGGGCGGTGTCTGCCCAAGGCAACCCCCAGGCCCGGGCGCTGATGGAGCAGGTGTTCAGGCCGGTGGACGCGGCCTGGCGCGGCTTGGGGGTGATTTCCTTGAGCGGGCTGGAGCCGGGGCCGGGCTTCGAGGATATGGACGCGCGCCGGCGTTTCGATCTGGAAGTACCGCCGGCTTCCGATCCGCCGGCCTGCCGCTGCGGCGACGTGCTGCGCGGCCTGTGCCGCCCGCCCGAATGCAAGCTTTTCGCCAAGGCCTGCAACCCCAGCCAGCCGGTGGGGCCCTGCATGGTCTCCCAGGAAGGCACCTGCGCGGCCTGGTTCAAATACCGCCGAGACGAATAAAACCGGCAGGGGGTTCCAAACCGTTTAATGTACGCGGTGTATAGGTCTTAGCGAATTGCCAAATTGACCGCTTTCGTCGGCCAATATACATGTGCTCCGATTAACGGTTTTCCGTGATAGAAAATTGCAGGTATTCCGGGATTTCCTTTATCGCCCATTTGGTGTCAAATAGGACGGATGCCTTGCCGGCATTTTCGTGTCGCACCAAAATAGTTTAAGTGATAGTCAAAAAGGAGTTTTTCCATGAATCGCCAACGCATGATTGCTTTGCTGGTCTGCCTTATCTGCTTCGCCTCTGCCCCCGCCTGGGCTGGCGGCAAGGTTGGACTCACCCTGTTGGGCGGCTGGGCGTTTCCCATGGCCGGAGAGGCCATGAGCGGACGGGACGGCGACTCCGGACCGGCCGACAGCTCCTTTAAAAACAACTGGACCCTGGGTGCCGAGGCCGCCTACAAGTTTGCCTCCGGCTTCAGTCTGGGCATAGGAGTGCAGCATCTCAGCCTGACCGCCGAGGCCGCGCGTAGCGGCGGCAGCAAGGCGGATTTTGCCAAGCTGAACATGACTCCGGTTTACGCCTTGGCCAGGTACCAGTACCCGGTAGAAACCGGCTTGACCGGCCATTTCGAAGCCGGTCTGGGCATCAACCTGACCAGCGCCGATAAAGAGAGCGCCCTCGACAGCATGGCGTCCGCGCTGGGGCAAAACGTGGATATCACCACCTCCGATAACCTGGCGGGATTCGTGGGCGCTGGGGCGGACTACTATTTCAACCCCAAACTGTCCATGGGCCTAAGCCTGCGCTACTGGTGGACTAGAATCGACTACGACATCACCGCCAGCCGATCAGGCAACCTCAGCAAGGGCACCTTCGACGGCCAAAACCTGCAAACCCTGCTCAACCTGACCTATTGGTTCTAGCAGCAGATCGCATTTAAGCGAAGTAGCCCCCCATGT